>CANQAR010000023.1 GCA_947588845.1 uncultured Lachnospiraceae bacterium | reverse complement strand
TTGCGGCGCCTGTGTTTACTTAAACTTAGTAACCTGATCTACTATGAAGGAGAACCTATGAACACCACAAAAACTACCATCACCACCATGATTCCGGAGCCGACGCAGCCTGTCAAACCCGTGCGCGAACGTTTTTCCGGCATTCTTGTGCATCCTACCTCGTTTCCGTCCCCGTACGGGATCGGCGACCTCGGTCCGGGCGCCTATGACTTTATCGATTTTCTGGAAAAATCCGGCCAGCATCTCTGGCAGGTGCTTCCGCTTGGCCCTACCGGCTTCGGCGATTCCCCCTACCAGGGCTTTTCCGCTTTCGCGGGACAGCCGCTGATCATCAGCCCGGACAAACTGATCGAACAGAAGCTGCTGACAAAAGAGGACGTGGCGGACAACCCCGCATGGGATCCACACAAGGTTGACTATGGTCCTGCCATTCAGTACAAGACAAAGCTGCTCAAAAAGGCCTGGGCCAATTTTGCGCACACGCCGGACAAGACTATGATCGAGGAATTTGAGGCATACTGTCTGGAAGAGGCCGAATGGCTCGACGATTACGCGCTTTTCATGGCATGCAAGGATTATCACCAGGGACGCGCATGGCTTGAATGGGAAGAAGGTCTCGCCGCCCCAAGCCCTGAATTAAAAAATAAATGGCGCGGCAAACTTGCCGAATCGATCCGGTACTACTGCTTCCTGCAGTTTCTTTTTGAAAAACAGTGGATGGAGCTGCGCGAGTATGCGCATGAGAAAGAGATTGAGATCATCGGCGATATCCCGATCTTCGTCTCGCCGGACAGCTGCGACGTCTGGGGGAACCAGAAGCTGTTCCAGCTCGACACGACGGGCCACCCGCTCTGCGTCGCGGGAGTTCCGCCCGATTATTTCAGCGCGACCGGACAGCTCTGGGGCAACCCGCTCTACGACTGGGATTACCACAAAAAGACCGGATATAAATGGTGGATCGCGCGCATCCGCCGTCAGCTGAAATTTACCGATCATCTGCGGATCGACCACTTCCGCGGCTTTGAGGCATACTGGTCTGTCCCTGCAGGCGAGGAGACCGCCATCAACGGTACCTGGATCAAAGGACCCGGCGAAGATCTGTTCAATGCCATCGAAAAAGAACTTGGCAAAGATCTCCCGATTATGGCGGAGGATCTCGGCATCATCACGCCCGAAGTGGAGCTCCTGCGCGACACGCTGGGCTTCCCCGGCATGAAGGTCCTGCAGTTTGGTTTTGAAAATATGAAGGACGACAACTATATCCCGCATTTCTACAAGACGACGAACTGCATCTGCTACACCGGCACGCACGACAACGACACGACCATGGGCTGGTATCGGACGCAGCCGGAAAAAGTGAAGGACAGGATCCGCCGCTACGGAAATACTTCCGGGGACTATGTGAGTCTCGACTTTATCCGGATCTGCTTCTCCTCGATCGCCCGCTACGCGATCTTTCCGATCCAGGATCTTCTGGTGCTCGGGAGCGAGGCGAGGATGAATACGCCGGGCGTCGCCGCCGCCAACTGGTCCTTCCGTTACGCAGAGGAAGATCTGACGCCTGACCGCGCAGAATGGCTTCTCATGACGACAAAATTATTTGGCAGAGATTAATTATCATCGGGCAGGAGACGGCTTTTCCTCCTGCTCGCCCGCGCGGCCCGTGTGCTGCGTCAGCAGCTGGTTTCCATGCCTGGGCCTGCGCATATAACAGAGCTGCCCTGAAATTTTTCGACAACTCTGATTCATCCAACAGGAGGAACATCTCTTATGATTCGTTTTATAACAACCGCCGTCTTCCTGTTCTTTTTCCTCGTCCTGTCCATCCCCGTCTTTTTCGTGGAATGGCTGATCGGAAAGCGCAATCCCTCTCTGCGGGACATCAGCTCACTTCGCATCGTCCAGTGGGGATTCCGGCGCTGTATCTGGATCTCCGGCGTGAGGCTGACCGTCCTCGGAGAAGAAAACATACCGAAGGATCAGGCTGTCCTCTATATTGGCAACCACCGGAGCTATTATGATATCGTGCTGACTTATGCGCGCTGTCCGAATCTGACCGGCTACGTCGCCAAAAAGGAGATGCTGAAAATTCCTCTGCTCTCCACATGGATGAAATACGTCCACTGTCTCTTCCTTGACCGCTCGGATATCCGGGAAGGAATGAAAACAATCCTCGCGGCCATTGAAAAGGTGAAAAACGGTATTTCGATCATGATTTTTCCGGAGGGCACGCGCGGCACGGGCGCTTCCGAGCTTGACATGCTGCCGTTTCACGAGGGTTCCTTTAAGATCGCGACCAAAACCGGCTGCCCGATCATTCCGGTCGCCATCACCAATTCATCCGCCATGTTCGAGGATCATCTGCCCCGCGTAAAGCCGACAGACGTGATCATTGAGTACGGCAGACCGATTGAGCCGGCAAAGATGCCGAAAGCAGAGCAGAAATTTATCGGGAAAAAGGTACAGGAAGAAATGCTGGAAATGCTGAAAAAGAACCGGGAAACACTGGATAACAGAAAATAGAAATTTTTTTGATTATATGTCAGGGGGCTTGATTTCTCAAGCCCTCATTTTCAATAGTTTGTGTGACGCTCATTTCAGCCTATGTATTTTAATTAAATCATCTATCAGTTTTTGGGATTCATCTGATACATAATAAGATGGGGCAGGCATATCTTTACGTTCTGTAAGCGGGATATTTCCTTTGTCTATCTCAATCGCTTCTGATAAACCCTGCATTGTATCATCGAAGAATTTACTCATGTCATTTACTCCTTTCTCAAAATTTTTACAAAGATTTTAAATGCTCCTTTTTCTGCATCCGTCAGATCGTCTTTTTCATTTTTTGCATAAACGTTGATAAAATATATCGTTTCTCTCAATTCTATATCCACATAAATTACTCTACCGCCCCCGCGTTTACCCTTATTCTCAACAGGTATACGGATCTTTCTTAAACCGCCGGTTCCTTGAATGACATCGCCCGCTTTCGGATCAGTCAATAATACATTTTGCAGCCTTCTCAAATCTTCTTCTGTCAATCCAAGTTCTTTCCATCTCATTAGTCCTTTCCTGATTCTGCTTACAGATTACAACAAATTTGTTGTTTTATCAACAATCAATCCTGCCTATGCATGAGCAATTTAATCTTCGCGGCATTGTCTTATATAATCGAGCAGGAGGGAAAGCCACCTCTTGCTCAATCAGTGTGTGCGGCTGCGCACGTTTCTAACGGGTGGAAGTCCCGAATCCGCCTGGTAGTGGGAAGGATACAGCCGAAAGCAAGGGTGTCTATCGTGAGGTGGAATCTGAAAGAAGCCGGATGTGAAAAACGACCCCACGGGCAAACCTCTGGCCTGACAGATAGAAAACGCATAGGAGGCCATGCATTTCCTCTCTTGCGAAAAACATATCCAAATGATAAGATGAAAAAAACTTCTCTGCAAGGGGTGTGACGTATATGGACAAACTGAAAAGACTTCCTGTAGGTATTGAGGGGTTTGCTGAAATACAGGAAAACAATTTTTACTACGTTGACAAAACAAACCTGATCCGCGACCTCCTCCATAACTGGGGCAAAGTTAATCTGTTCACGCGTCCGCGCCGGTTTGGGAAATCTCTGAATATAAATATGCTCAAATGTTTTTTTGAGATCGGATGCGACAGGACGCTCTTTGAAGGTCTGAATATTATGCTGGAAAAAGAACTCTGTGACAGCTATATGGGTAAATTCCCGGTTATCATGATCAGTCTGAAAGGGGCCGGCGGGATGAATTTTGACGACGCGAAGGCGATGATCTGTTCCGTCATCGGAAATGAAGCGCTCCGCTTCCAGTTCCTGTATGAAAGCCCTGCTCTGTCCGACATTGAAAAAAAACAGTACCGGGCCCTGATCAATATTGATGAGACGGGACGTTTCACCATGTCCACGGAAGTTCTTGTCAGCGCGCTGTTTACTCTGTCCAGACTGCTTTTCAAACATTATGGGCAGAAAACGATCATCCTCATTGACGAGTATGATGTACCGCTGGACAAGGCATTTCAGGGAAATTTTTACGAGCCGATGGTAAAGCTGATCCGGGATATTTTCATTCAGGCACTCAAAGGCAATGAATATCTTCTTTTTTCTGTCCTGACCGGCTGCCTGCGGATATCAAAAGAAAGTATTTTTACCGGTCTGAATAACCCGAAGATTTTCTCTGTCACCAGTTCCCGGTTCAGTGAATATTTTGGTTTTTCTGATGAAGAAGTGAAGGAACTGCTGACATACTTTGATCTTTCCGATCACTATGAAACAATCCGCGCCTGGTATGACGGATACCGCTTCGGACACACGGATGTTTATTGTCCATGGGACGTCCTCAGCTACTGTGACGACCTGCTTGCAGAGCGGGATATCGCTCCCGCGAACTACTGGTCCAACACCAGCGACAACAGCATTATCCGGCATTTTATCGAGAAAGCCGGACGGCAGACAAAGGATGAACTCGAAGAACTGATCGCAGGGAACCCGGTCGAAAAAGAACTTCACCAGGAACTGACTTACGGAGAACTGTACGATTCCATTGACAACCTCTGGAGCGTTCTGTTTACCACCGGATACCTGACTTCGAGGGGACGTACAGAGAACGGCCTGTACCGTCTGGCCATCCCGAACCGCGAGATCCGTTCCATCTTTGTCAGCCAGATCAAGGCCTGGTTCCATGAGGCCACCCGAAAAGACAATGCTGCTCTCGCCGCTTTCTGCACCGCTTTTCAGACCGGAGACGCCGCCTTCATTGAAGAACAGATGAACCGTTATCTCGCCTCCATGATCAGCATACGGGATGCGTATGTGCGAAAGTCTCTCAGGGAAAATTTTTACCATGGGGTTCTTCTTGGCCTGCTCCGCTTTCGCGAGGACTGGAGCATATCCTCAAACACCGAATCCGGAGACGGATTCAGCGATATTCTGATCACAATTCCGCTTGCGCGCACCGGCATTCTGATTGAATTAAAATATGCTGACAACAACAGCCTTGACGCATGCTGTGCCACAGCTCTTCGTCAGATAAAAAACCGCCGATATGACGCCGTATTTGAGGACAACGAAATCACCAAAGTCTTCAGATATGGTATCGCTTTCCGCAAAAAAATCTGCAGGGTCGTTCAGGCATAACCTCCTTCGCTTTGCCTGTGATCGAGCAGGGGGCGATTTTCCCTCCTGCTCGCCGCGCGGCCCGGGGCTGCGTCAGCAGCTGGTTTCCTTACACGGGCCTGTGTACAAAAGCGCCGCGGGAAAACCCCGCGGCACTTTTTATGAAACGATCTGCTCTTCCTGCAGCCCTGCTGCAGCCGCCTTCTCATACTCTTCCAGTATCAGCGTCTGTATTCTCTCCCGCGTCTCCGAATTGATCGGGTGCGCGATATCCCGGTATTCCCCGTCCGAAGCCTTTCTGCTCGGCATCGCGATGAACAGTCCTTTCTCTCCTTCGATGACTTTAATATCATGTACTACAAATTCGTCGTCCAGCGTAATTGAGACGACCGCCTTCATTTTTCCTTCTTTGGTCACTTTTCTGACCCTTACATCCGTTATGGTCATACACATTTTCCCCCGTTTGCCGCACGGCCGGAGCCGGAAGCGGCATGTTGCCCATATTCCTCGTACTGTGAAAGCCCGTTCTCCATACAGAAACCCCTTCGCTGGAGGCTTTTCTGCCTGCTCAGGTATGCAGATAACCTGCATGAGCTTTCCCTTCCTGACTGTGTGATCATGTGACGATTCTGATCTCGCCCTCCCCGACATAGCGGGACCCGGAGCGAATCGTGTTCCTGCTCTCAACAATACAGTTCTCAAGATACACGTCGTCGCCAAGATGCACACCGTTCAGGACGATCGAATTTCTGATCACACAATTGCTTCCGACAAACACTTTCTTGAAAATCAAGGAATTTTCAACAGTTCCGTTGATGATGGAACCTCCCGCGATCAGGCTGTTCTTCACAGCGCTTCCCGGATTGTACTTGGCCGGCGGATTATCATCCACCTTCGAATGCACATCCGGATATTCCCGGAAGAAATAATCCCTGACTTCTTTTTTCAGAAAATCCATGTTTGTCCTGTAATAAGACTCCACCGACGCAATATTGCTCCAGTAGGAGTCAAGCCTGTAGCCGTAGATGCGCTTCGCGTCCTTGCAGCGGATCAGCACATCTTTTACAAAATCATACCGGTCTTCCTGAATGGATTTCTCGATCAGTTCGATCAGCTGACGCCTCCGGATGACATAGATCCCGCAGGAGATGGTCTGGGAAGACGCCGCCATCGGCTTCTCATCAAACTGCACAATACGGTTGTCCTCATCCAGACGGAGCACGCCAAATCTCGTCGCGTCGTCCGTTCCGGCAATATCCTTGCAGATTATCGTGACATCCGCGTTCTTCTCCGTATGGTATTCCAGAACCTTTTCGTAATCCAGTTTGTAGATGCCGTCGCCGGACGCAATCACCACGTACGGCTCATGGCACTCCCGCAGAAAATCCAGGTTCTGATGAATCGCATCCGCGGTCCCGCGGTACCAGAAGCTGTTCTCCTGTGTCACCATCGGCGGAAAGACGAACAGTCCGCCCTGCTTTCTCCCGAAGTCCCACCATTTGGAAGAGCTCAGATGCTCATTCAGAGACCGGGAATTATACTGCGTCAGAACCGCCACCTTCTGTATCCCCGAATTGGACATACTGCTCAATGGAAAATCGATGCTCCGGAAACTTCCCGCGATCGGCATTGCCGCAATGGCGCGCTTGTTCGAAAGCTCCCTCATCCGGTAATTGTTCCCGCCGGCCAGGATCATCCCCACCGCTCTCATACCACATCACCTGCCTTGTCCAGAATCTCTCCGCTGCCAAGCACGCCGTTCGGATAGTCCTCCTTCACGGTCACGCCCGTCACCGCCGTATTTCTTCCGATACTGACATCCGCCGGGATCACGGCACTCTCTCCGATCACCGCAAGGCCGAACGAATAGACGGACGGCTTCACCTTGTTCGGAAGCTCCACGCCGACCCCAACCTGCGCCCGCTCGCCGACCACGGCATTCTCCGCGATGATGGCTTTGTCGATGAGCGCGCCTGCCTTTATCACCGCATTCTGCATGATGATCGAGTCGCGGACGAGAGCGCCCGGCTCTATGATCACACCCGGACTTATGACAGACTTGTACACTTTGCCGTAGATCTCCGTCCCGTCTCCGATCAGGCTGTCCAGTATATACGCCTCAGAAGCAATATACTGCGGAGGCAGAATATCATTCTTCGTGTAGACGTTCCAGAATTCCTCATAGAGATTGAATTCGGGGATGATCGCGGTCAGCCCCATATTCGCCTCCCAGTAGGAGCCGAGCGTCCCGACATCTTTCCAGTAACCGTGAAACTCGTAAGCGGCCAGCTTCTCGCCTTTTCTGTGGCAGTACGGGATGACATGCTTCCCGAAATCGCAGTTGCTCTGTTCGGAAAGCTCGATCAGGGCCTCCTTCAGAGCCTGCCACGAAAAAATATAGATGCCCATGGAAGCCAGATTGCTCTTCGGAGCCTGGGGCTTTTCCTGGAACTCGACGATCCTGCCGTCCTGATCCGTCACCACGATGCCGAAGCGGCTTGCCTCTTCCATCGGCACCGGCATGACCGCAATCGTGACATCCGCCTGATGCGCCTTATGGTAGTCCAGCATAATCTCATAATCCATCTTATAGATATGATCCCCCGAAAGGATCAGCACATAATCCGGATGGAAGGACTCCATGTAGGCCAGATTCTGGTAAATCGCGTTGGCCGTCCCTGTGTACCACTCCGTCTTCCCGGTCTTCTCATAGGGAGGGAGCACGGTAACGCCGCCGACATTCCTGTCCAGATCCCAGGGAATCCCAATGCCGATATGAGTGTTCAGCCGAAGAGGCTGATACTGGGTCAGCACGCCGACCGTATCAATTCCGGAATTGATGCAGTTGCTCAGCGGAAAATCAATGATACGGTATTTGCCGCCAAATGCCACCGCCGGCTTCGCGACCTTCGCGGTCAGTACGCCGAGACGGCTGCCCTGGCCCCCGGCCAGAAGCATGGCTATCATTTCTTTTTTGATCACATTATCACCTCTGCCTATACTTGCCATGCCTCTGCACGGCCCATTGCTTTCGTGAATAGTATATCATACTTCGCCGAAATAATAAACATATATTACAAAATTCTCCCACAAATTAACGGGTTTTTATCATAAATAACGTAATTTTCCTACAAGAAGAGCATTTCTCTTCTTTTGTTACTGGAATTATGCAATAAATTTTTTATTTATTTTTGTATAATTTTACTATTTTCGACACGTAAAAGTTCTTGGATTTTCCGGACGGCGAGCGTATAATAGATTATACACCAATAGATAAGGAGATTTGCAGAATGTATCAGATAAATTATAATCAGCCCGTGCATGTCCACTTTATCGGTATCGGAGGAATCAGCATGAGCGGCCTCGCGGCCGTTCTCCTCGAGGAAGATTTTACCGTCAGCGGCTCCGACACGAAAAGATCCTCCCTGACCGACTGGCTGAAAGGAAAAGGGGCTTCTGTCGTTTACGAGCAGTCCGCTTCAAATATCACAGACGACATCGACGTCGTCGTCTACACCGCGGCGATCCATCCTGACAATCCGGAATTTGCCGCCGCCAGAGAAAAAGGAATCCCGATGCTTTCCCGCGCCGAACTTCTGGGACAGCTCATGCGCAATTACAGGACGTCGGTGGCAGTCGCCGGTACACACGGAAAGACCACCACGACTTCCATGCTTGCCCACCTTATGATGGCAGGAAATCTCGACCCCACGATCTCTGTGGGCGGTATTCTCCCTTCCATTGAAGGAAACATCCGTATCGGCGCCTCCGAAGTATTTCTGACGGAAGCATGCGAGTACACCAACAGCTTTCTTTCGCTTTCCCCGAAGATCGGGATCATCCTGAACATCGAAGCCGACCATCTCGACTTTTTCCGGGATCTCGACGACATCCGGCACTCTTTCCGGCTCTTTGCCGAAAAAATACACACGGACGGATCGCTGATCATCGACAGCCGGATTCCAAACCTGGATTACATCACAGCCGGCCTTCCCTGCAGGACTGTGACGTTCGGCCTCTGCAGCGGCGATTATCACGCGGCGGATATCACGTACGATGAAAACGGTTTCGCCTCCTTCACTCTCATAAAGAACAACATTCCGGCAGGACGGTATCATCTGTCTGTCCCGGGAGAACACAATATCTCCAACGCAGCCGCCGCGCTTGCCGCCGGCGATCTGCTGGGAATTCCTTACGAAAAAATGGCCGCCGGCCTGGCCGATTTTAAAGGCACCGACCGCCGTTTCCAGAAGAAAGGCGAGGTTTCCGGAATTACAATCATCGATGACTATGCGCATCATCCGACCGAGATCGAAGCGACGCTGCATGCCGCCGCAAAATATCCGGGAAATACGATCTGGTGCGTATTCCAGCCGCACACCTACAGCCGGACCAAATCCCTGCTCGAGGACTTCGTGAAAGCGCTCTCCCTGGCCGACAGGATCGTCCTGGCCGATATTTACGCGGCACGTGAGGCCAACGATCCCAGCATCAGTTCCTCCATGCTCTGTGAAAAACTTGTCTCCAGAGGAAAGGACGCCTGGTACTTCCCTTCCTTTCAGGAGATCGAGGATTTCCTTATGGAAAACTGCGCGCCGGGAGATCTCATCATCACCATGGGCGCCGGCGATATTGTAACCGTCGGCGAAGATCTGCTGAAATAAAAAAATGCCTTCGGCATATCAACTCCCCTGCCCCTCAATCTTGAGGGGAGAAGGCCTTTTTTTCTCCTGCCCGCCGCGCGGCCCGCATGCTGCTCCAGCAGCTGATTTCCACATGTGGGCCTGTGCATAGAACCAGATATCCTCCGGAAGGACGCCGGATCGTCCGCCCGGAGGATTTTTTCTGTCCGCTTCTTACCCACTTATCCACCAAATATCCTTCTCTGTCCTCCCGAAACTACAGTTATCCCCCAAGTTATCCACATTATCCACATACTTATACACATTTTTCTTTCCACACCCGGTGGATTACTCTGTGGATAACCTGATTTACATAATATTCCGGCACGCTTCCCTTCTTATCGCCATTTTACGCGTATCAGACTTTTTATTGTCAACTTCTTATCCACTTATCCACATGGAAGCCTTGTTACCAGGCTTCCATGCCCGCGCTTCTGTCTTTCTCAGTAAACATTCTGTTCTCTTTTTCGTCCGAATATGTTATACTCATAGTCTGGAGTCCATGGACAAAGGAGAATGACCGCAAAGCACAAAGTTATCGACTTTTTATCTGGCGCTGCCCTGTACCGCAGGGCATGAGAGTTTATCGGGAGGCTGATCATGAGACTACATACGACTGCTCCCTCCGGAGCTACCCTGGTTCAGAATACCTTTATTGACCACTATATGCTGCAGGCAAACGGGGAATACGTCAAAGTTTATCTCTATCTCCTGCGCTGCGCGGGAGGAAATATGGAGCTGACGCTCTCCTCTGTCGCGGACGCGCTGGAATATACAGAGAAGGATCTGCGCCGTGCACTGGCCTACTGGGAAAAAGTAAATCTTCTGCAGATGAACTGCGCGCCCGACGGCACAATCCAGGACATCACTTTCGGCGACCCCGCGTGTTCCGGTTCCGCTCCTTCTTCTGTTCCCGCCGCTTCTGCAAAGCAGACGGAGGCCCGGCAGCCCCTGGCTCCAAACCGTGAGCGGATGGACGCGCTCAGAGAAAACGCAGATATCCGCCAGCTTTTTTTTGTCGCGGAACAGTATCTTCAGCGTCCTCTTTCCTCATCCGAGCAGGAAGATCTTCTGTACTATTATGACTCGCTGCATTTTTCGGCCGATCTGATCGAGTACCTGCTGGAATACTGTATCTCCAAAGGATCCGCCAGCCGCCACTACATGCGGAAAGTGGCGCTTGCCTGGGCGGAAGCGGGAATCACAACCGTCTCGCAGGCAAGAGAAGAGACAAATCTGTACAACAAAAACTATTTTTCAATCATGAACGCTTTCGGCATCAAGGGACGGAATCCCGCCGCCCCGGAGCTCAAGACCATGTCCTACTGGATCAACGAACTGGGGTATTCTCTCGATATTATTCTGGAGGCCTGCCACCGCACGATCCGCCAGACACATCAGCCGAACTTCCAGTACGCGAACAAGATTCTGGAGCAGTGGAAAAAGCAGGGAGTCCGGACAGCTGCCGATATCATAGCGCTCGACAAGAAACGCCAGGCGGAACAGAAGGACCGCCCGCAGCGGCAGCAGCCGCCGCAGACCAGAGCCGGCAGCAGCAACCGCTTCAATAATTTCAATCAGAGGGAATACGACTACGGCCAGCTTGAACGGCAGCTTCTGAATTCCTGAGAAAATGTGAGGACAAAATGGGAATAACCAATTCGCAATATAACATGATCATGCGCGGCTACGAGCGGCAGCAGCTCGCCAACCGGCAGCAGCTGGTGGACCGCCGCCGGGAAATTTATGACCGTCTTCCTGAATTCTCCCGGCTTGACAGGGAGATTGCTTCCGCCAGCACTGCCTGCGCACGGGCCATGCTGGAATCCCCGGCCACACCGGGACGGGGTATTTCCGGCAGAAAATCAGATCCGGCAGGAACGGACATCTCCGGATACGGATCGGATGCGGCGGAGCGGAATACTTCCGGCAGAAAACCAGATCCGGCAGGAACGGACATCTCCGAAAACGGACCGGATGCGGCGGAGCGGAATGCTTCTGCCGTCTGGCTTGACAGAAAGACCGGAAAACCGTCCGTGGAAGCGCTGCGCGCCCACATCCGCCGCCTGTCCGCGCAGAAAACAGCCCTGCTCGTATCCGCAGGCTACCCCAGAGATTATCTGGAACCGCACTTTCGCTGTCCCGACTGCCAGGATACCGGCTACATCGGGACGCAGAAATGCCACTGTTTCCGGCAGGCGATCATTGATCTTCTCTACACGCAGTCAAACCTGAGAGAATTTCTGGACACGGAAAATTTTTCCAGATTTTCTCTCGATTACTATTCAACCGGCATCGTCGACCGCGTGACGGGGCTGAACGCAAAGCAGACCGCCCGGCGCGCGCTTGACGAATGCAGGAGATTCGTGAAAACTTTTGATACTTCCTTTGAAAATCTGTTTCTGTACGGAGATACCGGGCTCGGAAAGACCTTTCTCTCGCACTGCATCGCTCGGGAGCTTCTTGACACGACGCATTCTGTGATCTATTTCTCGGCTTTCCGTCTGTTTGAGCTGTTCGCGGACGCGACCTTCGGCAAAAGCAGCGGCGAACTGCCGGAAGAACTGGAACACCATATTTTTGACTGTGATTTTCTGATCATCGACGATCTGGGGACAGAACTGACAAACTCTTTTGTTTCCTCGCAGCTGTTCCTTATCCTGAATGAGCGGATCCTGCGGCGCAAAAGCACGCTGATCTCGACCAACCTCGCGCTCGGGACCTTCGCGGACACCTACTCCGAGCGGGTATTCTCCCGAATATCGAGCTCCTACACCATGCTGAAGCTGATCGGGGATGATATCCGGATCCAGAAAAAACTGAAAAACGGCTGATCCGCCTGCGCAGATAAATTGTGCGGCAAACCAGCGTTCGTGACTGGTTATTGAAATAAATACAATCCGATACTTGACCGACGACCGATTTATGATAGAATTGAATTATAGATTTTTTATAGTAATACAGATCCGGCAGTTTAATTATTCTGAAAACAACCAGTTTCAGGCAGTGCTACCTGCCGATTTTTACGGAGGATTACTGTATGCAATCTGCATTCGAACGAAATCTTGAGACAATTCCTGTTGGTGAGCTGGGCATTATTGCGCTGGAAAGCTGCGAGACTCTTGGGAAAAAAATTGATGCCCATATTGTGGAGTGGCGCAGAGAACGTGAACATGAACACAAAGGAAACCCCCTTCTTCAGACCTACTCCAGGGATACCTACCTGATCGACACGAGGGTGCCTCGTTTCGGATCCGGGGAGGCGAAGGGGCTGATCAACGATTCGGTCCGCGGCGACGATCTTTTTATTCTGGTAGACGTCTGTAACTACAGCCTGACCTATTCGCTGTTCGGACACACGAACCACATGTCGCCTGACGATCATTTTCAGGATTTGAAACGTATTATCGCGGCTGTCGGAGGCAAGGCGCGGCGGATCAACGTCATCATGCCGTACCTGTACGAAAGCCGCCAGCATAAGCGCAACGGCCGTGAGTCGCTCGACTGCGCGCTTGCTCTCCAGGAGCTGGAAAAAATGGGAGTCGACAACATTCTCACCTTCGACGCCCACGATCCGAGGGTTCAGAACGCGATTCCGCTCCACGGCTTCGAAACGATTCAGCCGGTCTATCAGTTCATCAAAGGGCTGTTCCGCGCGGCTCCGGATCTGGAGATATCTCCGGAGAGGCTGATGATCATCAGCCCGGATGAAGGCGCGGCGGGACGCGCGATCTACATGGCAAACGTGCTCGGCGTCGATATGGGCATGTTTTACAAGCGGCGGGACTACACGCACATCGTAAATGGAAGGAATCCTATCGTTGCGCACGAGTTCCTGGGAGCGGACGTCACAGGGAAGGATGTCGTGATCCTCGATGATATGATCTCATCCGGCGACAGTATGCTGGAAGTCGCTCTGGAACTCAAAGAGCGCAAAGCCGACCGCATTTTCCTCTGCTCGACCTTCGGCCTGTTCACAAACGGACTGGAAAAATTTGACAAGGCCTACATGCAGGGACAGTTCTACGCGCTGCTCACGACGAATCTTGTCTACCAGTCGCCGGAGCTCCTGCAGAAACCTTACTACACCGGCTGCGATCTGAGCAAATATATCGCGCTTCTGATCGACACGCTGAATCACGACGGTTCCGTCAGCGATCTGCTGAATCCGACCGCGCGCATCAATAACTTCCTTAAAAAGAAAAAGCAGAGATAAAAGGATAGGGCCTGCGCCAGCAGCTGATTTCCATGTGCGGGCCTGCGCATAAGACAGCAAAAACACCTCCGGACGGATATTTTTTCAGCTCCTGTCCGGAGGCGCTTTATTTTCGGCTAAATCCCGCGCAGCATCCGTATTTCTTCGGCATAGCCTGGCAGTTCATTCGGAGTTTCCAGGCAGAACGGCAGATGGGAAAGCCGCGGATGATGAACAACGCGATAGAGCGCGTCGAATCCCAGCGCCCCCTGTCCGATCTTCTCATGCCGGTCCTTATGACTCGCGAACGGATTTTTGCTGTCATTGACATGAACGGCCCGCAGACGTTCCAGCCCGATCACCTGATCAAACTCATCAAGTACATTATCCAGATGCCCCGCAATGTCATAGCCCGCGTCGTAGACATGGCAGGTATCAAGGCATACGCCCACGTGTTCTTTCAGTTCTACCCGCTCCAGAATCGCGGCCAGCTCTTCAAAACGGCTGCCCACCTCGCTTCCCTTTCCCGACATGGTCTCAAGCAGCACGGTCGTATGCTGCTCCGGCGTCAGAATCTCATTCAGCATAGCGGCGATCAGCTCAATCCCCCGCTCAATTCCCTGTCCCACATGGCTTCCCGGATGAAAATTATAGACGTTGCCCGGAAGATATTCCATACGTCTCAGATCATCCTTCATCGTCATCCGCGCAAACTCTCTCGTATGCTCATCCGCCGAGCACGGATTCAGCGTGTACGGAGCATGTGCCACGATCGTGCCAATGCCGTGCTCCGCGGCGTACGCCAGATACGCTTCCACATCGCTTTCCTTGATCTCCTTCGCCCTGCTCCCCCTGGGATTCCGCGTGAAAAACTGAAACGTGTCCGCCCCGATCGAGACCGCCTCTTTTCCCATGTGCAGAAATCCTTTCGCGGAAGAAAGATGGCATCCCAGATATACGTGTTCTGACATAAATTCCTCCTTAATCCCCGGCTTTTATCTCTTCCAGGATCCTGCGCTCTCTGTCCTGGCAGGTAAAAAGGATCACCTGGCGGCCGCTGCGGTACAGCCACTTCAGCGCGGCCGCAAGCCGCACGTCGTCGTACATCGCAAACGGCTCATCGAGGATCAGCGGAAGTTTTTTCCCCTTCGCAAACAGCTCCCCCGCCGCGGCGCGCAGCGCAAAATAAACCTGCTGCATTGTTCCAAAGCTCAGTTCATACAGCTTCAGCATTCTGTCCTTCGACTGCACCTGGATCTCCATCGAATCGTTCAGCGACACTCTTGTGTACCTGCCGCCGGTGATCAGGGTAAGTATCTCCGACGTTTTCCGGGCCAGATCGCCGCCGGACTCCTGGAAAATGGAAGAAGAAAGCCCGGTAATCCGGCTGATTGCCAGATTCAGCGCCTCGATCTCAAGCGCGCTTCCCTCGAGCTTCATATGGTTCTGGTAAAGCAGTTCCAGATCGCTCTGCAGCTGCCGGTACTTGTCCTCCTGACTTTCAAGCTGCTCCCTGACTGTTTCAAGCTGCCGCTCTTTCTCTTCCAGCCAGTCCTCCTGTTCCTCCTCGTCATCCCCTGACAAAAGCCTGTGTACCGGAAACAGAAGCGCAAGAAACAGAAAGGCAAACGTACAGAGAAAGATACGCAGCTGCGGCACACGAAACAGCCATGCCATCGCAAACGCAAGCAGGGCCGCCGCCACCAGAAGCGCTTCCGTCATGACCCTGTAGTTTCTGCCCTTATCCTCTTCCTCCGCATTTTCCCGGTCTCTGGCCTCCGGCTCTTCCCGCCGGAACTGCTCAGGCGGACGTTTGAGCAGTTCTTCTTCCTTCTCTTTCAGAGAATCGATCTCCCTGCGCACGTAATCCGCCTCCGCCTGCCGGCGTCCGATCTTTTCTTCAAGCAGCTGTTCCTCCGCCTTCTTCTTCTGGGCAAACTGTTTCTTTTTCTTCTGAAGACTCTGCAGCGCCTTCGAAACGTCTGTCTGCAGATCAAGCGACTGGTCATAATTCACCATAAACCCGCGCAGCTCCTCCATCAGAGCCTCATCCGTCTCCATGCGGGCCTGCCGGACAAAGAGCGTATTGCAGAAAGCCGCCTCGCTCATCTCTCCCAAAAGCCGCCTTATCACTTCCTGTCCGTCCCCGGCCTCCGCAGTCTGCGACTGGCAGACCACCGTGCAGGACTGCTGCTCCCGGCTGAAATTCCGGCTGATCTGGTACGTCTCCCCGTCTTCAAGCAATGTCATGCTCCCGGCAAAGCTGGAGAGATTATCCCGCGGCTGACGCAGGCTGTACTCATCCAGCCTCGCCTGCCGGCCCCTTCCTCTCTCCAGTCCGAAAAACATCGCGCGGATAAAAGAGTGAATCGTAGTCTTCCCTGTCTCGTTCCTGCCATATATAATATTGACCCCCGGCTGCAGCGCGATCCGGTGATCCCTGAATTTCCCGTAATGCTCCAGATATAATTCCTTTATTTCCATGAATCTCTCCCATCCGCCAACACTTCTGCCTGTTCTGCAGAATCGGGCAGGAGGCGTTTTTTCGTGACTTTCCGCCTCATAATTTCCCGTAAAGCAGGGCCTCCAGCCCGTACTGCAGCGCCTTCTCCTCCACAATCCCGCGCGGCTCTTCCCCAAAACTCTCGATAAAATTTCCGATCAGCTGTCCGCGGTACTGCTCCCTCAGCTCCTCAACGTGAAGCGCCGGCGTCGTCCTGTCCTCGACGTCCACAACCCTTCCGCATTTTTTGTACTCGCGTATGTCGGGAATCAGCCGCGGAGATTTCTGCCCGACAAGCCTGATCTTATACATATTCTGCTGACCTTCCTTAAAAATCAGGCCGGATATCTTTTCACGAAGCGAATATACCGTATCCTCCTCCGTAACTTCCACATCCCTGTGAAGGTACATCCGGGAACACAGTTCAACAAAAGACAGCTTCAGCTTCCTGTGCTGCACCTCTCCCAGTATGTAGCCATGCGGTCCGACATCATTGCAGTCGATCGGTTCCAGGGCTCCGGCAAAGCGCGCAAATCCCGGAATCAGTTCCTGCGGCTTGTGGATATGTCCCAGCGCAACGTAGTCAAATCCTGACTCCTCCAGCGCCTCCTTCGAGATCGGAATGTGATTCGCGTCGCCTCCGTGGGCAAGCAGAATCCTGAAATAATCCGTTTTGTCCGGATGGATGCTGTCGTAAAGCGGTTCCGTGATCTCCTGCTGGTGATAACTCAGTCCATAAACTTCCGTCTTCAGATCCGGAAAACGTACTTTCTCGCATTCCTGTGAAAACAGACAGACCACGTTTTTCCCCCAGCGGAAACTCTGGTACGGGGAGGAAGATTTCAGATAATCATGATTGCCGGCAATCAGAACAACCAGTGTTTTTTTCAGCGTGGAAAACAGATAATTGACCTCTTTCAGCTCCTGCACCGTCGGCTGCCGGTGAAACAGATCTCCCGCGATCAGCAGAAGATCCACCTTTTTTTCATTTGCCTCCCCGATACATCTGCGGAAACTCTCCCAGATCTCCCGGCCCCTGTCCTTCGCCCAGGCAAAACCCGCATCCGGAGCAGCCCCGAGATGTACGTCGGCTATATGCATGAAACGCATGCGTCTCCCTCCTTGCCATACTTCTCTTGTTAAATCCCGTTAAAACCTGCGTGCGGAAACGTCATCCTGACGGTGGTTGTCAGAAAATATCCCACAACCCCTCTGCGAAACGTTTTCCGTCACAGCAGCCGGTACCGAGCAAGTCCCGCAAGTATTTCCTGCTCGCGCACAGCCGCAGGTGCTCCCGCCCCGTAATTCGGCGGGACCATGGATACAAGGCCGTTTTGCTCCTGCCGGACAAATGCCTCATGCGCAAGCGCCGCCGCGCTCTTTCTGCCGTCCGCCAGGCGCTCCAGAACGTACTGAAGAATATAGCCGAGCGCGGCCGTCTGCGTCTCATCCGTAATCTGTTCCAGATAGCGCAGATCAATCTCCGACCGGTCAAGTGAGAGTGTATCCCACCCGTGGACACGCATTTTTTCTATTCTCTTTTTGCGCACCGGATAGCGGATCCATTCCTTCTTCTGCACCGGCTCATCCGGTATCACCGCCTGCTCCTGCGCGATCTTCTTCGCCTTCTCCGTCACATCCCTCGCCTCGTAGCAGTCCATCTGCACGACGGTGTCCGCCACCGAAAGATACGCTCCCGAGCTTCCCACGACCAGCACCGTCGAGACTCCGAGCGCCTGGTACAGAGCGCGCACCTTCCGGATAAACGGCGTGATCGGCTCCTTCTCGTCGGCGACCAGACGGGCCATCACCTCATCCCTGACCATGAAATTGGTCGCGGAGGTGTCCTCATCAATCAGAAGCACGCGGCTGCCGCAGGCGAGCGCCTCCACCGTGTTTGCGGCCTGCGAGGTGCTGCCGCTCGCGTTCTCTGTCCCGAAGCGCACCGTATCCGCACGGCTGGGCAGATGGCTGATAAACATGGAGATATCCTCCTGATGAATACATCTCCCCTCCTCTGCGCGGAGCTTAAAGGCTGTCCGGTCCGTGATCACGTACTCTCTGCCGTCGCCGCTGATATGATTGTAGACGCCCCGCTCAATGGCTTTGAGCAGCGTGGATTTGCCGTGATAGCCGCCGCCCACGATCACCGTGACGCCGCGGCGGATGCCCATTCCTCTCAGTTCCCCTTTATGCGGAAGCGTCATCGTCACCGCCAGACTGTCCGGACTTTTGAACTTCACGGCATCCTTCATCGGCCGCTGCGAAATTCCGCTCTCGCGCGGCAGTACCGCTCCGTCCGCCACAAACGAGACAAGCCCTCGCTTTTCCAGTTCTTCCCGGATATATTCCTGATCGTCCGCCAGCTCCACAGCCCTGGTCATACCGCGCACCAGATCCGGACATACCGCGAACGTCTGCTCCGCCGCTCCCGGAAGCGCGCGAAACAGGATTTCCTCCAGCTCCCGCGCGGCGATCGTACGCCCGTAGGCCGGGAAACCCACCTCAATCCTCGCCTCTATGACATCGCGTGAAAGCAGAACAGCCGTCCTCTCCAACACTTCCTGCCCGACCCGGCAGGCCGTGATCAGCCCGCTCTTTCCGGAACCCTTCCGGCCGTCCCCGGAAGCCTCCCGCAGGCTTCGGTGCAGCCTGCGCAGAAGAAAGTCCTCCGCCGCCGCTTTGCGCGCTTTCGTCCTGAAAAATTCTTCCTTTATATTTCCTGTATTTTTATACAGAATCCTCACCCGCGACGGCGTCGCGAACGGATCCCCCTGCACATGGTCAATACTCAGACGGTACGCGCCAAACTCGTACATTCCCTCGAGCTCCTTGTACGCCTTGTAGCTCTTGTGATCGATCTGCGCGAGATGCCGTTTTAATTCTTCCCTTGTTTTCATACTTACAGTTCTCCTCCTCAAGTCAGTTCGTCAGAAATCCTTCCTATGACTTTTTTTATTATAACACGGAGATACTTTTTTACCATATATATTTTTCCAGGAAAATTCGGAAATCCGATTGCAAAACTGCTGGCAAAACCGTAAAATAGATGCGGGACAGCATGCGGATTGCGCCAAAGCAAAACGATACGCGAAAGGGGGACATATCATGCGGGTTGTCGGAATCGGAAAACAGGACTTTGCGGATGTCAGAAAAAGCGGCGTATTTTACATTGACAAAACGCATTTTATTAAAGCATGGTGGGACAGCCAGGACAGCGTAACGCTGATCACCCGCCCGCGCCGTTTCGGAAAAACACTGACGCTCAGCATGACAGAAGCATTCTTCTCCATTGAATACGCCGGCAGGGGAGCGTTATTCGAGGGGCTTTCCATCTGGGAAGACAAACAGTTCCGTTCTCTTCAGGGAACTTTCCCGGTGATCAGCCTATCATTTTCCACGGTAAAGGAAACTTCTTTTGCGGCCGCCCGCGAGCGGATCTATCAGCTTCTCACAGATCTGTACAGTCAGCATGAATTTCTGATGGAAAGCGGCGTACTAACAGAGAAGGAGCGGCAGTATTTCTGCAGCGTGGATATGGATATGTCTGAGGTGACAGCCACCATGTCCCTGCACAGACTCTCACAGTTTCTCGCGAAATATTACGGAAAAAAGGTGATCCTTCTTCTGGATGAATACGACACGCCGATGCAGGAAGCCTATGCCTGCGGCTACTGGGAACAGCTTACCTCGTTTATTCGAAGCCTGTTCAACGCTTCCTTTAAGACAAATCCTTATATGGAGCGCGCGCTTATGACCGGGATTACGCGGGTCAGCCGTGAGTCCGTTTTTTCCGATCTGAATAATCTCGTGGTTGTCACGACGACCTCGGACCTGTACGCGGATTGTTTCGGATTTACTGAAACAGAGGTAAAAGAAGCGCTGAAAGAGTACCACCTTTCCGACGAAGAACAGAACGTGAGAACCTGGTATGACGGATTCTGTTTCGGCAAGATCAAATCCATCTACAATCCGTGGTCCATCCTCAATTATCTGAAAACAGGAAAATTTGAGCCATACTGGGCGAATACCAGCGGCAACAGTCTGATCGGAACACTTCTGAAAGAAGGAAGCAGGGAGATCAAGCTGGCTTTTGAATCACTCCTCCAGGGAGAAACGCTGCGGACAGATATTGACGAACAGATTGTGTACAGTCAGCTGGATCAGGATGAAACGGCGGTTTTCAGTCTCCTGCTCGCCGCAGGTTATCTGAAAGTAAAGCAGAAAAAAGAGCCCGAAATATCGGATGGAAACTGGGAACCGTCATACGACCTGGAGCTCACGAATCTTGAAGTGAAATTAATGTTTCAGAATCTGGTACGCCGGTGGTTCGGACCGGCACGGTCAGATTACAATGATTTTATAAAGGCGCTGCTCGCTGATGACGTGGAAGCCATGAATGAATATATGAACCGGGTCGCGCTTAATACATTCAGCTTTTTTGACACGGGGAGCCGTCCGTCAAAAAGGGCGGAGCCGGAACGTTTCTATCATGGTTTTGTTCTGGGGCTGATCGTGGATCTGGCGGACCGTTACCACATCACTTCCAATCGCGAGAGCGGATTCGGTCGGTACGACATTATGCTGGAACCAAAAAAGAGCGGTCTGAAAGCAGTCATACTGGAATTTAAAGTCCGCAGTCACGCAAACGAGAAAGACCTCGCCGATACCGTGCACGCGGCGCTGGCGCAGATCGAACAGAAAAAATATAAACAGAAGCTTATCGCGAACGGATTTCCGGAAGAAAAGATCCGCTGTTACGGGTTCGCGTTCGAGGGCAAAAATGTACTAATCGGGTGAGGGCCGCCGTAAAGTATGCTCTGCGCGGCGGCAGCTGATTTCCGCATGCGGGCCTGCGCATCATGCCAAAAAAAGCGCTGATCAGCTGATACTTTTCCCGACAGTCCCTGTTTCGTTGACTCCTATCCTTTCCCCCATCTCATATAGAAGTGCATCAGACTTCCCGCCGTCTTCCCAAGCGCCAGCGCGATCACAAGCCAGCTCATTCCTTTCACAATGCCGAACCTGCGGCAGAATACGGGAAACACATTGACGACTTCCGCGAGAGCCATGATCCAGCCGCCGACGAACAGTCCCATAAACACGCCGAACAGAACCAGCGCAGTCACTCCGATGATACCCGGTATAACTGCGTGAGGTTTTATATCAAACACGGTCAGAATTGTGCCTGCAGCCGTTCCGGCCAGAATCGCGTCCTCATACAGTTCCACCCGTTTCGCCGTGTGCGTGATTCCGATAAAGCGCGTGATGACGCCGAGGCCGATCATGAGCGCGACGACACCTCCCGCGACCAGAAAACCGGAGGAAAATCCCACAATTCCAAGAAAAATCTGTTCTGTCATTTATCTGCTGTCCTCCTTATGATTCTGCCTCTCTGCGCTATCTCTTTTCGACGGCCGTTCCGATGCCAGAGGCTAAAGGCATCCTTCTCCATGATATCTCCGATTTCAGGGCGTCTTTTCTTTCCGGTTCCCGGACTCGATCAGCGTCGTATCCACATCGTCCTCGTAGGTCCGCATCTCGATCTCCAGCGGCGTCGGGTCCGCCTTGTCATGATTCCTCGCGAAATGATGGAAAAACAGCAGGATCCCAAGGCCGACTCCCACGGAATACGTCACCTCGAGTATCGTGAATCCGTCCGACGCATTGCCGGTAAACTGCTCGTAGAGCTGTCCGAACAGTGTCGTGATCCCGACATCATTGTTGAAGGCCATGATCGAGAAGGCAGCCCCGAAAAACGAGAGAAAGCAGACAAAAACCGTCTTGCACCAGACCCATGCGTCCGGCATGTTCTGTTCCTTCTCCACGGTGATGATAAAATCCGCTTCTCCCAGACTGCTGATCTCCAGATTCGGATATTCCTGCTGGATCACCTCGATCACATCAAACACGGAAAACACATAACGCCCCGGCCCCCTGATAATTTCCGTGGGAAGCCGCAGGGTTTTCACTTTATTTTCAACGGCCTTCTGCGCGCAGCAGATTTCCGCGATATCTCTTATATATACCTGGTTCCCTTTTGCCCGCACATTCTTGTCGATTTTCAGATAAAGAGTCTCTGTCATGACAGTCCGCCCTCCGGTTTTTTTCCCGGCGCGTCATACTCCGGCGAAACATTCCTGCGCAGCACGCCGTACCCTGCCGGGATTTTTTCCTGCATCACACAGGAATCTGCTCTTTGCATAACGGTTTCCTCGACCAAATCTCTCTGCGGTACGGCGTATTTCCCCATGCGGCTTCCCACCCGCGCAAGCACCGTGTCCGCGGCATGTGTGCCCGGCGTATTCGTCATGTACCAGGCCGCGCCGGCGCAAACGGCCAGCACCGCAATCAGAATCAGATATCTTAAAATAAATCTTCTATTCAAAACCCTCACTCCTTTTTTACAGATCAAGTAAGAGGCAGTTTTCCCTCCTGCCTGGGCCTGCGCATCAGACGAAAAAACGGCCCCGCAAATACTGTCCTTCTGTTTTCAGTATTTGCCGAAGCCGTTCTTTTTATCCCTTCTGTTTTGCGGATCTTCTCCGGAACCTGTTTTTCTTATATGCAGACTGCTATTTTACTTTAAGAATCCGGTTTTCCGTGATCTCAATCCTTCCCTGTTTGAGCAGTCTCCCAACCGCACGCTTAAACGCGTTTTTGCTCAGTCCAAACTCTCTTTTGATAATTTCCGGAGAAACCTTGTCGTTGAACGGGAGCACTCCCTCAAACTCGTCGATCACCTGCATGATATTCTCCGCGTCCTCATCGATCTGCAGATAGGCTTTCTCCCGGATGCTCAGATCCAGCTTTCCGTCCTCCTTCACACCGGTCACACGCGCATGGATAAGATCCCCTGCCTTAATTCCGGACGGAACCTCTCTTGCCGGGATCAGCGCCGTATATTTATCATCCACAGCGACAAAAGCTCCAAAGTTTGCGCTGATCTCATACACGCGCCCATCCACCTGATCTCCCACATGGTAAGGAGACTTCTTCTCCAGATAATGATAGACCTTCATCGTCGCACACAGGCGGCTGCTTTTGTCGATATACAGGGCCGCCAGACAGCTGTCGCCCGTCTGAAGCTTCGATGTCTGCTCCCGGAACGGAAGCAGAAGATCTTTCTCAAGACCCCAGTCCAGAAACGCACCGATCTTTGAAAGTTCTTTGACTTTCAGCACCGCTGTCTTCCCAAGTGTCAGAGCCGGCTCTCTCATGGTGGCAATCAGCCTGTCCCTCGAATCCCTGTAAAGAAATACGTTCAGGACATCGCCCTGCTTCGTCCCCTCCGGCACTTCTTTTTTGGGAAGCAGAACCTTCTCCTCCCCATCCGGCACATCCGAAAGATAAACTCCGAATGTCACCTCTTTCACTACGACTAATTCCTGTTTTTCTCCTAATAGCAGCATTGGATTGATTCTCCTTATATATTTTTATAAAAACATTTTAATCTTCCCCAAGCGTAAAAGCTACTACAGCATACGGTTTCTCCTCCGGATCACACAGAGACACCATCATCTCCCTGTCCCGGGACAGCACCATCGGCACGATTGTATCGTTCACATACGCCTGCTTCCTGTACTCTACCCGAAGCCTTGACACAAAGGCACCTTCCGGCAGATACTCCTCGGCCATCCGGATATACTGTCCATTGTTTACGTGATTGTTCGTATCGATCTGATATCTGTGAACCTGAAAAGCTTCTTTTTTCTCTCCGCCGGTCGGAATTCCGATCTTTCTTGACAAATATTCCATATCCAGTTTCGTATCCTGCCCGTATCCTGAAATATGTTCCGGCCGGAGCCTGCACGGTCTTCCTGTCTGTTTGTCCATAAAGACCCAGACGCTGTTCGCCTTCGCCAGATATTCTCCGCTCCTGTCGATCAGGGCAAAATTCCTGTATCCGTAAAATCCCTTGAACGCATAAGGCGCGGTCCATATCCGGACGGTTTCTCCCAGTACAGGGTAACGCGCTATATCAATCTGCCATGAGAGAAGCATCCACGCAGTTCCCTGTCCTGCCACAAAATCAATCCCATATCCGCAGGACTCCGAATGAAACGTCGTGCAGTCCTGAAAATAATCAACCATGGACACCAGGGTCAGTTTTTTGTCCACTCCGGTCTCACTGTATCGGATCCGGCTCTCAAACTCATAACTCATATGTAATCAGTCCTTCGAAAGTTTTATCAGGCTTTTTTTATCTCACAGGATGAAATTTCCTGTGAGATAAAAAAGAGCACCCTTTCGGGTACTCTCTCTAAGCAGGGCTACAAGGATTCGAACCTTGAAATGACGGAGTCAGAGTCCGTTGCCTTACCGTTTGGCGATAGCCCTTTATTCACACGCAAGAGGAATTATAACCCATTGCCTGGAAAATTGCAAGTACTTTTTTCATTTTTTTTAAAAATTTTTTTGCCGCCTGTCAGGAAACCCGGCTGATGTTTGCCTTCGCCTTTCCCTTCGCTCTTCTGCGCGCCAGCTCTTCCTTCCACTCAACCTGATAAACCAGGCCGTGTATGACGACGCTCATCATAATCCCGCAGACAACATCCACAAGCGAATGCTGATCCAGAAATACGGTGGAAGCGCAGATGGAAACCATAATCACAAAGTGAACGGCGATCGTAAGCTTTCTGTATTTCAGATCCCTGAGGCTGCAGATCGCCTGAAATACCATGACCGTGTTCATGACATGAATCGACGGACAGACATTCGTGGGCGTATCGATCGCACGCAGATAACTCACCATATTATAGAGAAATCCTGTTTCATGCGCACTGTTTGCAAGACGCAGATTCAGGCCTGTCGGGAATACATAATAGATCCCGAGACAGATCGTAAGCCCTGAAAATACCATCAGGCACAGCCTGGAATAATCTTCCCAGCCCCGGCGCAGAAACCAGATAAACACAAACGGGATATAGGCAAACCAGAATACGTACGGTATGATGAACTCCTCACAAAACGGGATCATCTCATCCAGTCTGCAGTGAATAATATACTTGGGTACAACATTTGCTTCCAGCCACGCAAAAGCCAAAAGATAAAAGGCCGTATACAGAATCGCGATCATAAACGGATATTTCCTGAACCAGTCCTTAATCCTTATCAGCTTTGCTTCCAGATTTCCTTCTTTCATCTCATTACTCCCCGGCACAGCTATTTAAAATTTCTGACTTACAGCATAACCACATTTCCGAAAAAAATTCAGACATCTCTGCTGACGCTTCCAAAAATGCGGCTGTGTCACTGTTCACTCCAAAACGCTGACCGCGGACTGAACAGCAACGGCTGACTCGGCGGGCGTATACCGATTCCCGTTTCCGCCTCCTCCAAGTCAGTCACATTTTAGCACCTTTCTCTTTCTTTGTCATGATATTTCGATTTTTTTAAGAAATTTGTTTTTTCTGCGTCATATTTTCGTTTCTGCTACGTTATTAATAGATGTCAGGGCAATCATAGGAAGTCCCTTTCAGATTTCAATGGCCGGATATTTTCATCACGCAAACCCATGGAAGCGCCGCAGCTGCCTCCGGGCGGCTGTGGCATCATCAGAAAACATCCGAAGCACTGCGCTGCAGTTTACCTGCTTCCAGTCGTAGTGCCCGAGATAGGTCTGATAACTGCTCCACCAGTAATCCTTTACCTGTGTCACATACCCTTTCGACACAGGCAATGTATGGATTGCCCGGCACTGGATCCTGACTTCCTGCTGGGATTTCAGCTTCCTCTTTTGTACGACCGCCAGCTTCTCTTCTGATCTGCGTGATCCGGCTGTTTTTCGGCCATTAACCGGCCGAAGTGCGAATTCTGAAATAAGCTGGCGAACCCCCCTATTAATTTCTGCCTGGGTTTCAGCACCCAGCATGAGGCAGATTTCCTCATTGGTGATACAGAAGGCGTATAGTTCAAACTCATGCGCCTGCTGTACACCGAGGACAATATCAAGTAACTTTTTTTTGTCCCGTTCATCAGCAAGAACATTCGGACGCCCCCGTAAAACGTAATAATAGAAAGGCAGCTGCCCTGCAAGATGTGCCATACCGGAATCCCCCTTTAAAATGAAACTTGCGAAACCTGTATTACCTGTATTATCCCCGGTTCATGTACAGGATAGCATATGTACATATTTTTTTCAATGAGGTGCATCATTTAGTGTCATTTTATTTTATATATTACTGGCACCATTTTGTATGCGCTTTTTCGCTTCTTTTCGAGAGCAAAAACAGGAGGAAAAGCAACGTTTTGTTGCTTTTCCTCCTGTTTTTCCTGACTCCTGCCTCCCGTCCATGCCTCTGTTTTTTATCTTTCAGAAGCCGAGTAGGTTTGTCCAAATTCTTTGCTGTATTCGTTCAGCCGTCCCATAATCCGCTGCGCCTCACTTCCGGACGCGGGAGTCGGCTGGTAGTTATTATAGCCGCTTTCCGAGCTGATGCTGCACGGGATAATGGATATCTCACCGTTCTCCACCGTTCCGTCCTGACTGACCTGAAATTCCTGCTGGAATATCATGGTATCCATATCGGAAGGAGAACTGTTCCCGCCAAAACAGAAATTGGCAAGACTGTAAACAATATATTTTCCGTTGTACTGTTCAATCCCCTGAAGCACATGGGGATGATGTCCCACAACCAGGTCCGCTCCGCGGTCAATCGCGGTGTGAGCCAGCGATCTCTGCGTCTCATCGGGAGTCGTCGCCTTCTCGCTCCCCCAGTGGAACGCGACGATCACAAGATCCGCGCCAAGCTGACGCGCCTGTGTAATGGTCTGCACCACCTGGGGCTGAACCTCCAGTCCTATATCCAGTACATAAATTCCGATAAATGCCACCTGTACGCCGTTGACCTCGCGCATCACGATCTCATCGCCGATGCAGTAATCGATGCCGGCCTCTTTTAACGCCGCCTTCGTATCTTCCAGACTCTGTTCTCCATAATCCTTACTGTGGTTGTTCGCCAGTGTTACAACCTCCACGGAGCCGTCTTTCAGAATCTCCGTGTAGGACGGATCCCCTTTAAACGCGAACTGCTTCGCCTCTCTCGCCGTGGAGTCCGTCAGCGTTCCCTCAAAATTGGCAAAGGTCACGTCGTCATTTCCGAGAATATCCTTCACGTTCCGGAAGAAATACTCGTGTCCGTTCACTGAATCAAACGCGTTGAAGCTGGTCGAAGCATCAAATGCCTCGTCCGTGCCAAGCGTACAGTCGCCAATCGTGCTGACAAGAACCGACCGCTCCGCACTGACGTCAAATGTACAGGTCTGGCTTTCCATTCCGTCGGCGCTGACGAGGACTTCAGCGGTTCCCTCGCTGACTGCCGTAACCTTGCCGTTATCCTCCACCGTTACCACTGCCGTATCCTGCGACTTAAATTTGAGGTTCCGGAGCAGAGCTCCCTCCGGCGACGCCTTCACGCCCAGACTGCAGGTCTCACCCGGAAACAATGACATTTTTGTCTGTTCAAGCGTAAAGGATTCCGCGTCTTCCAGCGTGGACACTACCGGCGTAGAAATATTCCCCGCCTTATCCTTTGCATAGAACCGGTAAATCAGGCCTTTCTCATAGCTGATCGGCTCCTGATATTTCTGGTATAAAGGAAGCTGCCGGTATTTTTCCGGATCCTCTATGGCATAGTAAATTCCCGCTATCTGCGAACGCGCATCAGTCGCGGACAGGACGATCGTATCTCCTTCCCGCGTTATATCCAGCGCCGGCGCCTCGCTGTCAAGCATCGGAATTTCAATCTGCGCTGTCTTCACGCCGTCGTCCGTCTCCACCTGCGCCTGAAGGTTCCAGTCGTCCGTCTCCAGCGTGATCAGCCCGTCTTTATCCGGAGCACAGGATACGCCGTTGATCGTCACGGAAGATATGCTTCCTGTTTTGTACGATATTTTCAGCTGTACCGGGTAGGAGGAAGCCCACTTTTGCGGCTCGTCCTCTACGGTAACAATCAGGCCTTTCTCTGCCGTCACATTTCTGCTCTTCTGTTTCTGGCTGAAAAAATTCCGTACCGCCGCTACAAGAAAGAACAGGATCAGCAGGATAAACAGCAGCACGATTCCAAGCATTGCCATTTCCCGCTTATGTATGCCGCGCTGATTCAGGGAATTCCACCCGTCCGCAGCACGGCTTTTCGCTGTGCGAAGCAGCCTTGTTATGTTCTCCGGCAGCCGGAACCCGCCTCCTGCCCGGGATCCGGATGTTTTCCCGGCGCTCCGGGGCCGTCTTCCTTTCTGCTCTTTCTCCAGAATCCTGCCGATCTTCCTCTCCCTTTCGGGCTGCTGACTGTCTTTCCCTTCGGCCGGATTTTTCTCCTGTCCGTGCCTCTCCGGCTTTGTATCCTGTCCTTTCCCGGACCGCTTATGGTCCGGTTCTGCGTCAGATTCCGCCGGATTTTCGTCTTTTGATCCGGATTCTGTCAGAGTTTCTTCTTTCCGGTTTTCTGAATCTTTCCGGTTTTCCGAATCTCTTCTGTAGTCAAAGTTCTCCCCCGGTTCTTCTTCTTTGTGTCGTATGATAAGAGACCGTTCCAGTCTGCGTATACGTTCCTGCTCATCTTCCGGATCTATGGCCTGATCTTTTTCCGCCCGGCTTTTCGTGTTTTTTGTCTCCGGCTTTTTATCCGGGAACATATCCGCCGAAAGTTCTTCAAATCCTTCTTCTTTCTTTCTGATCTGTTCCCTGCTTCTGGCAGCCGCGTCCCCTGCTTTCTGCAGCAGCCCTCCAAAAACTTCAGCCGCCTTTGAAGTGAACGCCGTCACCGTCTCTCTTCCCTTTATGAACTCTTCTTCTGTGCTGTCTTCTTCCAGCATCTGTTCAAATTCATCGTCGTCAAAATCATCCTCCTGGAGAATTTTCCGGCGCGGCCTTTCCTCGTCGTCCTCTTCATCCTCCAGATCTTCGTCTTCCATGTCCTCCGGATCCTCATCTTCAGAGTCATCGTTCTCTTCGTCTTCCGGTTCTTCCTCTTCCGGCTCCTCGTCTTCCGGTTCTTCCTCTTCCGATTCACCTTCTTCGTCATCCGAATCCATTCTCAGGAAATTCTTCAGCCGAGGTCCAAATATCCCCCGGCGTTTCCTGTCTTCCGTCTCTTCTTCTGATTCTCCTTCCGGTCCGTCCTTCTCAGAAGCGCCGTCCGCCTCCTGTTTTTCCGTCTCCCCGCCCGGTACACTACCGTCTGCCGCTGCTTCCCCGTCTTCGGCTTTTTGCGCGTTTTTCTCCATAAGGATCTTTGCCGGGTCAAACTGAGGCCAGGAAAATTTATCGATGAGAGTTTCAAGCTCCGGCTCATCGTCTTCGGTCTTCTGCGCGTCTTCCGGTTCCGGTTCATCCGGCTTTCCGGAATTCTCCTTTTGTTCCTGTTCCTTTTTCCGGTCTTTTTCCTGCTTCTGCTCCCCTTTTGGCTTTTTTGCAGAAACACGGGCAGGCCCTGCAGAATCTGCAGAGCCTCCGCTCCTTTTTTTTCGTCTTTCCAGTATCTGTTCTTCCCTTTTTCTGCGCTGTTCTTCCCGGATTTTATCTATGTCCGGATCCTCGCCGTTCCTGACAGCCCGGACAATCTCCAGCAGTTCATCGACACTGCCTGCCGTAATTTTTTTCTTCTCCATTATTTAAAGTATGATACTCCCGACTCAAAAATCTTCAAATCCTGTTCCCCGTAAATATTCACCGCGACGAGATCTCCGCGTCTCTCCGAGTGCGCCATCTTGCCAAGCACGCGCCCGTCCGGACTCGTGATTCCTTCAATCGCAAGATAAGAACCATTGACGTTCCACTCTTCATCGCCGACGCAGATATTTCCGTCCGCATCGCAGTATTGTGTGGCCACCTGACCGTTCGCAAACAGCCTCTGCAGCCATTCCCTGTTCGCTACAAAACGTCCCTCCCCATGGGATGCCGGATTCGTGTAAACCCCTCCTGCCGCCGCCTGCGCAAGCCACGGCGACTTTCTGGATACCACCTTCAAATATACCATTTTGGAAATGTGACGTCCAATCGTATTAAAAGTCAGCGTCGGCGAATCCTCCGTCTGCCCCGTGATCTCCCCGTACGGTACAAGCCCCAGCTTGATCAGCGCCTGGAATCCGTTGCAGATGCCGAGCGCCAGACCGTCGCGCTCATTCAGCAGTTTCATGACCGCCTCTTTGATTTTCTCATTCTGGAAGGCCGTCGCGAAGAATTTCGCGGAGCCGTCCGGCTCATCACCCGCGGAAAAACCTCCCGGGAACATGATGATCTGCGCCTGCCCGATGGCCTTCTCAAAGACTTCCACGGAATCGCGGATGTCCTCAGCCGTCAGATTGCGGAAGACTTTAACATCAACCTCCGCCCCCGCGCGCTCAAACGCCTTCGTGCTGTCATACTCACAGTTCGTGCCCGGAAACACCGGGATGAACACGCGCGGCTTCGCCACTTTGTGTCTGCACACGTACAGTTCCTTCGGGATATAGCAGCCGTTTTCGTAAACGGCGTTCTTTCCTTCTGCCGCGAAAATATACGCCATCGGATCTGCGGTTCCATCCGCCGCGGATTTTCTGTCCGGCTCTGCGCCGGACCCTGCCGCGTTTCCCTCCGTACCAGAACTGTTTCCTGCTGCCGGCTTTTCATCCGCAGCAACTCCGACCGCCACTGGCTTCCCGTCCGGAGCATCACTGCTGCAAACTACCGGATTCTCGTCCGGAGCACCGTCGCCTTCCACTGGCTTTCCGTCCAGATCCAGCCCGCCGCCGACCGTCGGAATCCCGGAATTTGTACGGAACACGCGCTCCAGCGTCCCCTTCCACGCCGCAAGCGCCTCATCGACCGGGATCGATACATTCTTATACTCAAATGTTCCTTTGTCTGTCACCTCGCCAACCACCGTATAAGTGACTGCCAGATTTCCGACCTGTCCGTCCGGCACTTCCGCGACAAGGTCACCGAAGCCTGCCGTAAACAGATCGCGCTCATCGATATTATGCTCTATCTTAAACCCAAGTCCGTTGCCGAAAGCCATCTTGGAAACTGCCGCAGCAAGTCCCTTGCCATCCAGCGCGTACGCGGAAATGATTCTGCCCGCAAGAATATCTTCACGGAACTTTGCGTACTGTTCCATGATCTCGCCGTAAGCCGGAAGATCGTACGAATCCCTTAGTGCTTTCACAAGCACAAGCCTGCTGCCCGCTTTTTTAAGCTCCGGTGTGATGATTTCTTTGCCATCGGCGATATCCACCGCAAAGGATACAAGCGTCGGAGGCACGTCGATCTCATTAAAGCTGCCCGACATACTGTCCTTGCCGCCGATCGACGGAAGACCGAACCCGAGCTGCGCCTCATACGCTCCGAGCAGCGCCGCCACCGGCTGGCTCCAGCGCCGCGGATCCTCGGTCATCCTGCGGAAATACTCCTGGAACGTGAAGCGGATCTTCCGGTAATCGCCGCCGCTCGCCACGATCCTCGCCACGGACTCCAGCACCGCGTACTGCGCGCCGTGATACGGACTCCAGCTCGAGAGATACGGATCAAAGCCATAGCTCATCATCGTGACCGTATCAGTTTTCCCGTTCATGACCGGAAGCTTCGCGACCATCGTCTGCGTCTCCGTGAGCTGATATTTCCCGCCGTACGGCATGAATACCGAGCCTGCCCCGATCGAGCTGTCAAACATCTCGACAAGTCCCTTCTGGGAACAGCAGTTCAGATCCGCCAGCGTCTCCAGCCACTTCGCACGGACATCCGGAACCTCTTCTCTCACAAAATACTTCTCCGTCTCGGACGGCATATCGACCGCCACGGACGTCTCCTGATGCGCGCCGTTCGTATCCAGGAACGCGCGCGATATATTAACAATCTCCTTATCTCTCCAGAGCAGCACCAGACGCGGCTCCCTGGTCACAACCGCCACCTCGACAGCCTCAAGATTCTCCTCGGCCGCATAGCCCATGAACTCTTTTACATTCTTCGGGTCGACAACAACTGCCATACGCTCCTGGGACTCGGAAATCGCGAGCTCCGTCCCGTCAAGACCGGCGTACTTCTTCGGCACCTTGTCCAGATATACGTGAAGTCCCGGCGCAAGCTCGCCGATCGCCACGGAAACGCCGCCGGCGCCGAAATCGTTGCATTTCTTGATAATCCTGCTGACTTCCTCGCGGCGGAACAGCCTCTGAATCTTGCGCTCTGTGGGCGCGTTGCCCTTCTGGACCTCGGCGCCGCAGACTTCGATCGAAGCCTCCGTGTGCACCTTCGAAGAGCCGGTCGCGCCGCCGATGCCGTCACGTCCCGTCCTTCCGCCAAGCAGAATAATGATATCGCCCGGATCGGAATTCTCGCGGATCACCGCGCGCCTCGGAGCCGCTCCCATGACCGCGCCGATCTCCATGCGCTTCGCGACATAGGCCGGATGGTAAATCTCCTTCACATAACCGGTCGCAAGGCCGATCTGGTTGCCGTAGGAACTGTAGCCGTGCGCCGCCTCGCGCACCAGCTTCTTCTGCGGCAGCTTGCCTTTGAGCGTATCCTGCACGGAAACCGTCGGATCCGCCGCGCCGGTCACGCGCATTGCCTGGTAAACGTAGGTGCGGCCGGAAAGCGGGTCGCGGATCGCGCCGCCAAGACAGGTCGCCGCGCCGCCGAACGGCTCAATCTCGGTCGGATGATTGTGCGTCTCATTCTTGAAATTGACAAGCCACTCTTCCGTTTTCCCGTCCACCTCGACCGGAACGACAATGCTGCAGGCATTGATCTCGTCCGATTCTTCCTGATCCTGAAGTTTTCCTTCTTTTTTCAGTTTTTTCATGGCCATCAGCGCGAGATCCATCAGGCAGACAAATTTATCCTTCCTGTCCCCGTAAATCTCCGCACGGTCGGCCAGATATTTCTGATAAGTGCCTTCGATCGGAACCCTGTAATACCCATCCGCGAACGTCACATCCTTCAGCTCTGTGGAGAATGTCGTGTGACGGCAGTGGTCACTCCAGTATGTATCGAGGACGCGGATCTCCGTCATCGACGGGTCACGCTTCTCCTCGTTCTTAAAATAATTCTGAATATGAAGGAAGTCCTTGAACGTCATCGCGAGGTTCAGCGAGCGGTACAGCTCCTTCAGCTTCCCTTCCTCCATGCCGGTAAATCCGTTAAAAATAATCACATCCGCCGGCTCATCGAACTTTGTCACCAGCGTTTCCGGCTTCTCAAACCCCGTCTCCCTCGAATCGACCGGGTTGATGCAGTGATTCCGGATCGCCTCAAATTCTTCATCCGTCACCTCGCCCGAGACCACATAGGTCGTCGCCGAGCGGATGATCGGTTCCTCATCCTCTTTCAAAAAGCGCACGCACTGCACCGCGGAGTCCGCGCGCTGGTCAAACTGTCCCGGCAGGTACTCGACCGCGAACGCCCGGTCCCCCTGCTTCATCGGGAACGTCTCTTCATATAAATCATCGACAGGCGGTTCCGCAAATACTGTGCGGCACGCGGCCTGGTAAACCTTTTCCGAAATATTCTCAACATCATAACGAATCAGTACGCGAATCTGTGAAAGACCATTCACGCCAAGATAGCTCTTTACTTCGTGCGTCAGCCCTTTTGCTGCGACTGCGAAGTCCGGCTTCTTCTCTACATATACTCTTCTCACATTGCTCATTCAAGGACCTCCCGTTATTCGTTTTCCTCTATGGTATCGTTACGCTGCCGTTCACACCTGCGGACTGCCCGTCCGATATCCATTCTCTGGTGCTGCCTTGAAAAACCAGCTTCGTACCGCAGAATGCACCCGCCGACGGACATACAGCACCGTGTTCATGTGTGAACTGTAAAGATTTTATCACACGCGTCTTAATCTGACAAGATTCTACGCCGGAAAACGTGTCGCAAAATTCACTTAAAAATATGATTATTCGACATCCCTGGACATATTTCTGCAGAAGACAGGGGTTTTTATCTCCCTGCCTCCCTTAATTTCTTCAAAATTCTTTTTTCCGCGCGCGAAACCTGCACCTGCGTCATGCCGAGCCTTCCGGCGACCTGCACCTGCGTCTGATCCTCAAAGTAGCGCAGCCGGATGATCTCCTGCTCTTTTTCCTCCAGAAGCTCCAGAAGCTGGGCAAGCAGCATGCGGTTCAGAAGCTCCTCGTTTCTGTCCTGCCGGTCGGGCAGCCTGTCCCCCAGAAGAACCGGCGTTCCGTCCCCGCTGTAAACCGTCTGACTGAAAGATTCCACATCGGCTGCCGCCTCCATCGCGAGCACCAGATCCTCCTTGCTGATCCCCGTTTCCTCCGAAATCTCCTCCAGCGTCGGCTCGACCCCGTTCTTCTTCTCCAGCATATCCCGCGCGCGGTACGCTTTCGCGGCGGACTCCCTGAGCATGCGGCTGACGTGAATCATCCCGTCATTGTCCCGGAGATACCGTTTGATCTCTCCCGTGATCATCGGCACCGCGTAAGTCGAAAAGCGCACGTCAAATCCGGCGTTGAAATTATCGATCGCCTTCAGCAGTCCAATGCAGCCGATCTGAACCAGATCTTCCTTCTCGCAGCCTCTTCCCTGGAACCGCCGGACAATCGTGAACACCAGTCCCATATTTTCCTCCACGATCTGTTCTCTGGCATCTTTATCCCCTTCGTGCACACGCTGAATCAACGCAAGGGTATGTTCCATCCGCCAGATCACTGCCTTTCATATTTGTTTTGTTCTCTTGTGATGTGCTTTGTCATCGTCACACAGGTTCCCCGTCCCGGTTCAGATTCCACCGCGAGAGAATCCATGAATGCCTCCATGAAGGCGAAGCCCATCCCCGCGCGGTCACACTCCGCCTTCGTCGTAAACATTGGTTCCATCGCGCGCTCCACGTCCGCGATTCCTTTCCCTGTATCCTTTACCGCAACCGTCAAAAGCTCATCCTCAATCCTGGCCTCGATCACGATCTTGCGCACCGCTCCTTCATACGCGTGAATGATCGAGTTTGTCACAGCCTCCGACACAGCTGTCTTCACGTCCGCAACTTCCTCAAGCGTCGGATTGAGCTGCGTCATAAACGCCGCGACCGCTACCCTCGCAAACCCCTCGTTGCACGAACGGCTGTCAAATTCCAGTTTCATCTCATTTCGCTGCATAACCGCTTCCCCTCCATTTCCTCTTTGTTTTCAGCCGGATCTTCCTTCTGTTCTGTGCTATAAATCCAGAAGCGCCAGAATACAGATTCCGGCGTCACGTTATCTGCCGCGCCTCCGGAATTTCCTCACAAATATCGACCAGCTTGCAGATTCCCGACAGTTTCATGATCCGCTGCATCCTCTCATTCACATGCACCGCGATTACATTTCCTCCCATGAACCGCATCGTCTTATACCTGCCCATGATCATCCCGATTCCGGAACTGTCCATGAATACAGTCCGCTCAAAATCAAACACCACCAGCCGGATCAGTCTTCGCTGCAGAAGCCTGTCCGCTCCCGCGCGAAGCTCTTCCGCGTTGTGGTGATCAATCTCTGCCGGCAGCTTTACAATCAATGTAGTTCCCTTTACCTCAAAATACTGCTCCATGTCCGCACTCCTCCTTCTTTATTTTTCGTTTCCATTTTGCGCGCGGATGTGCAGCCGCAAAGCAGCTTTCCTCTGCACATCCTGCGCAAAAAAAGCAGGCGGTACGCACCATTTTCCGGTATCGTACCCCCTGCCCCGGGGTTTCTCTTTTCAAATATCTGTATCAGCACCTCTCACTGCCGTATCCAGGGATGCCGACCGGATCTCCGCCTCAGATCACTGCTGTCCCGGCAGCATGTTTCCATACAGGTCATACATCAGTCCCGTATTCGGATCGGTCCATGCAACATCCGACATATCCCAGGTTCCATCTCCGTATGTAATCTCCTGGTTTTCTCCTGTTCCATTATTTCCGGCCGCAGTGTCCGCGCCGCCTGTATTGTCCGCGTTTTCGCCTGAGATTCCCGCGTCGCCGCCTGTGTTATCCGGGGAAACTGTCTGATCCGGAGCGTCCGTCCCGGCTCCGGTCGTGTCCGCCGCAGCCGTATCCGTGCCGGAATCTCCCACGGAAATTCCCCACGTATCCAGATACTGTTTCGCCTGCATTCCATACTGCGATTTCGGAAAATATTCCGCAAGCTGACTGAATACTTTCGCCGCCTTTGTCTGATTTCCGAGATTATAGTAAGCGTAGGCCAGATACCAGAGAGCATCCTTATGCTTGTTCTGCTGTCTCTGAGGATCCGACTCCACCGCCTCCGTAAGCTGGGTCACCGCAGTGTTAAAATCGTTCTGGGCGTAAGCTGTCGTCCCCGAATTAAAATACTGCTGGAACAGATTACTCTGCACCGCGCCAAGCAGACTGTTGTACAGCGTCAGGGCGTTGTCCTCAAATGCTTCTCCGTCCAGTTCAGCCACCATAGTCGCGGCTGCCGACTCACCGCCGGTGATAAAAGTATCCGCGGCCGCAAGAAGGTCCTCGTAGCTCTTTGCCTTGTTGTTGGCGTCGTCCCGCTCCTGGTTCGCGTCGTCCACCTGCTGCTGATATCCGGAAATTTCGTCCTCCAGCTCCTGTACCTTCACCGATTCCGACGCAAGCTTTGTGTTCGCGTCGTTCACCATGCGGTTTGCCTCGTCGTTCGTATTCTGACGGCTCGCCGGAACGATCAGAAACCACACGACGGCTCCCCCGAGAAGCATCCCAAGAATGATATTAATAAATGTCGCAATCGTGGAACTGTCCCGGAACGTGGTCGGCTGGATGATCATCTCCGTCCCGCTCATGTAGCGCAGAGAGCCGGAAACTTCTCCCTTTTCTTCTTTTTCCAGACGTTTGTGATGCCTGTCAAGGTTGGTTCCCTTCCCGGTCACCTCTTCAATTTCCTGAAGATAGCGGAGCGTCGTCGTGTTTGTCTTATCGATGTACGCCGCCTTTCTGAGAAGCTTCCGGGCACGCTCGTATTCCTGCCGTTTCATGTACAGAAGCGCCAGAAGCTGATACGCCTTGACAAATTTCGGGTTCTGGCTGATCACTCTCTTCAGCTGGATGATCGCCATATCCTCGTTGTCGTCGCGGCAGTACTGCACAGACTGGTTATATTTGCGTATCGTCTGATTGATGGAATCCAGCTTGTTCTTGTTCGACTGAAGCAGATCAAGATAATGATCCGCCAGGTTGTCCGAATGCTTCATGTTCTTGCTGACAACCCACTCGCAGAGCGCCGAAACCACTTCGCCGGTTTCCATATAACACAGACCGAGCAGATTTCTCGCGTCAATATTTTCCTTGTTAAATTTCAGGCTTCTTTTCAGAACCGCGATTGCCCCCTCAACATCTCGGACCCGTGCCTTTTCCAGCCCTTCATTGTACAGGAGATTGGATATTCTCACAATCCGTTTCTGGATCGTGATATCGGCGCCGCACCCCGTACAATAATCAATCGCAGAAAGAGGGGTATTGCAGTAAATACATCTCATCCGTTCCCCTGCTTTCTGTTCTTCTTTTCTTCTTTCAGCATCTCCTTGAGAATATCCGTGACATCCGTGAAGTCGCGGCTGTAGATCGCGTCTTCCGCCTCGTTCACATCCATGCTCGGATGAAACTTTTTCAGTTCCTCTTCATAATTAATCATCTGTACTCCACTTCCCCTTTTGCCGATATTCCAACTCTGAACCTGTCGTCAGACAGATCTTTCAAAATTCCGGTTACGCCTTCCGGACAGAAACATTCGCTCCTGCCCCGGAAGACACGCTGTCCGCTTCTTCTGCCGGACGCCGCCGTTTCTTATACAGACCGGCCGCGAAGGCAGCTTTTCAGTTCCCCCACCAGATACAGCGAACCCGCGCAGAACAGCATCCCGTCCCCGCGGCCGGCAAGCGCCGCCTCAAACGCCTCCGCCACATCCGCGTACGCGGTCACCGGCGCCTTCGTATATTTCCGGAATACTTCCGCGAGCTGTCCGGCCGGCACAATGCGCGAGCCTCCGACCTGCGTCACCGTCACGCGGGAAAAATGCGCTTCCTCGCAGATCTCACGAATCATCTTCTCATATTCCTTGTCTGCCACCGCGGAAAACAGCAGCGAAACGTCCATCCGCTCCTGCACCTCTGTCACCGTGCGGATAAACTCGCGGATTCCGTCCGCGTTATGAGCTCCATCGAGCACCACGCCCGGAAGGACTGTCTCCATCCTTCCCTGCCATCTCGTTTGACGGATCGCCCCGGCAATTTCCTCATCGCTGACCTCATAGCCGGGATCGACTGCCCGCATCGCCAGCACAGCCAGCGAGCTGTTCACAAGCTGATATTCCGCAAGATAGGGAACCGTGATCTTCATGGAGGAACTGCGTTCCCGTCCTGTCTCATCATCATACCTGTAATTCAGGATAAAATCAATGCTTTTGTCTGTCTTATCCAGTATTTCCGCCATATCCGCATAATAGGGATACGCTTTCGCGTGCTTTTGGGCTGCTTCTTTCCGAATCACCTGCTCCACCGCAGGCACACGCCCGTCGTAGACGACCGGCACACCTTCTTTGATAATGCCCGCCTTCTCCCACGCGATCTGCTCAACCGTATCGCCAAGATATTCCATATGATCCATGCTGATGCTGGTAAGAACCGTCACAATCGGGCGCTCGACCAGATTTGTGGCATCAAGCCTCCCTCCAAGCCCCGTCTCCATCACCAGATATTCCACCTGCTCCCGCTCAAAAATCAGCAGACCGACGCCGAACAGCAGCTCAAAGTAGGCCGGATGCGCGTACCCGTCCGCGATCATCTCGTCTACCACCTGCTTCACACGGGCGAACGCCTCCGCAAAAACCTCCTGCCGTACCTGTTCCCCGTTGATCTGAAAACGCTCCGTAATCTCAACCAGATGCGGCGATGTAAACAGGCCTGTCCGCTTTCCCGCTCCTGTCAGGATCGAAGAAAGAAACGCGCAGACGGAACCCTTTCCGTTTGTCCCGGCCACATGGATCACTTTCATCTTCCTCTCCGGATGACCAAGCCTTCTGACCATCTCCAGCGTATTCTCCGGCCTGTTCTTTTTCGTAAATTTCGGTATATCTTCAATATAAGCAACTGCTTCTGTATAGTTCATGATTCTTCCTGCTTCCTGTCGTATTTTATAGTAACCCTTCCCTCCTGCGCCGCGGGTAAAAAACTCTTACAGTTCACTCCCCTGCAGGCCGTGAACGTAATAACGCTTCGCGCCCTGCTCACCTGGCCTCCAAAAGCGCGAAAGCCCTGTTTTCAGTGACACCTCACAGGCAGGCTACCTTAGTATATAACAGCAGTGCAGCCTGATTCAAGCCTAATTTTTCGCAATATCTGTTCCGATTCGGCATAAAAGGTTCCTGAAGAATTAATAAATTTTCCTTAAATTCCAGCCAACCAGACGATTCCTGTGGACACTATTTTTTTAAAGTGATATACTTGCGTTGTAATTTATCGGAAGAAAATGTCGATCGGATTTACTTATCCGATAAATTAAATTCTATAAAGAAGAAAGGGAATGACTATGAAAAAGAAAGTATTGTTTTGTCTCGCGGCGCTCGGAACAGCATCCATGCTCTTCGGTTTTGACAGTGCGGAGACAGCCGAAAGTGTACTGGAAAAAATGCAGGCGGCCGCGAACGAAAGTTCTGTTGCCGGAGTAGAAATGAACATGGATATGAACGTGGATGTCTCCCTTGATATCGATGACGGAACCACCTCATCCTCCATCGATATCGGCGCCTCCGGCAATTTCGACGCGGACGTAAACAAAGATCCCGCCGCAATGTCCATGGAAGGCAAAATGGATATGTCTCTCCTGGGCCAGAACCAGTCCGTAACCATGAAAATGTACAGCGTTTCTTCAGAAGACGGCAAAGTTGACACTTACTTGTACAGCGAAAATTCTGTTACCGGCGAAGAAGGAACCTGGCAGCATCAGTCGGCGGATGTATCCGGTCTGGATATAAATGAACTGCTGGAAAAGACCTCCGGCGCCGATTTTTCCGAGTATGGTCTTGATTTTGAGCTTGCGTCCGAACCTGTGACGGTCGACGGATCGGAATGTTATCTGCTGAGCGCAGTCATGGATTCCTCTTCTTTCGAAAAACTCCTGGACAAGGCCATGGAAATATCCGGTCAGGATACCATTTCCGATGAAAATTCTGAGATGATCATGAGCATGCTGGAAGGCATTAAAGTCAAATTCGAATATTATGTAGATACGGCTTCTTATCTTCCGGTCAAATTCCATATGGATCTGAACGACAGCGATCTTTCCGCGCTCAGCCAGTATGTGGCTATGGCGATGGGCGAGATGGCCGAAGGCTCTTCAGTCGAATTTATACTGAATGATCTCTCCGCAGACGCTGCGATGACCTACGGCGACGCAAAAGAAATCGTCGTCCCGGAAGAAGCGCTTGCGGCTCCGGATGCCGGAGATGTATTTGGAGAAGTTGAAAATACCCTCGGAGGAATCACAGGCTGAGATTTTGCAGAAGGGACTGCCGGAAAATAGCAATCGGGAATTTGTCCCGTCAGATATTTTCCGACAGCCCCTTTTTCTTTCCGGCATGCCGCATTGTTTTCCATGTCTTTTTCCTGACAGTCGTCCGGATTTTCAGAATCAGCATCTGCCGGCATTTCGCGCGCGGCTTCTGAGATTTCTCTCTGCCATTTACAGGCCCGGGCATGGAAACCAGCTGTTTCCGCCAGTACTGCGTTGTTGGTCTGCACTCCGTTTCGGTCCGCGCTAAACATGTGCCACTGGCACACAGCGCCAGTCAGCGATGCCACCGCATCGCCTCCTGCTCGATCTTCCCGTCATCCCTCCGCCAGATACAGATTCATCGTCTGCATGACGGCGCTGACCGCGTCCTCGGGACTGCATTCCCCCTCCAGACATTTATCCGCCTGCGCAAGCACCGCGTCCAGAAGCACGGTATCCGTGTCCGCGGCCGTATCAAGCTTCTCCACATACTCTGTAAACTGATCCATTTCCTCCTGCGTCATCCAGTACGATTCCAGCGAGATCATCTCTCCTGTGCTGTTATCCGCCCAGGTATAGGATTCTCCTGACGATTCACCGGGCTCTTTTTCATGCAGCAGCGCCCCAAGCGCACTCCGGCTGACCGGAAATCCGCCTTCCATGGACTGGGTCTGCGCCTCGTCCGTGAACATAAATTCCACAAAGGAACGCGCGCTTTCGGGATCGGCCGTCATGCTGCTGACGCCGAGGAGCCCGGACGGGACAAAGACATTGGACTGTTGACCGGACAGCGGCGCGAACACAATATTTCCCTTCTGTCTGTTGACGCTGGAAATATTGTTGATCTCGCGGATGCTGGCTGCGGCTCCATATTCCAGTTTGCTGCCCCGCAAAAGCTCCGAAAAATCGATTCCCAGCACATCGATCCTTTCGGCGCTTCCGCTTGTCGTTATAAACTGCCCGTATGCCTCAAGAATCTGACTGTCGATAAACGGCGCCTGGCTGTCGCGGATCTTTTTTACCTGTACCATGTAGTCCAGCAGTTTTTCCTGATTGATCGTGCCGTCCTCGTTTCTCCAGGCGCCGGCACAGACATAATACAGAAACGTGTCGGAAAGAAGAGATGGAACAGCCGACACCACACTGCTTCCTGTACTGTCCGTGACCGATACGATCAGATCTGCCAGCTGCGTCAGATCTCCCGCCTGCCCGACCAGTTCCGGATCTCCCGCAATCAGCGGCATTTTGAAGCGGATGGGCATCGCGTACACGGCGCCGTCCTTCTCCCAGGCTGAGGTCATCGATTCAAAAAAGCCGGCATCTCCCTGCGCCGCCGCGCGGATTTCGCTGATATCCGCAAGAACGCCTTTCTC
>CANQAR010000022.1 GCA_947588845.1 uncultured Lachnospiraceae bacterium | reverse complement strand
GGACATACGGGACTGCGGATGCTCCCGGCGGATTGTCCGGTCAGGGAGGAGTATGAGAAAAAAGCGGCCATAGATTCTCTGGTGCAGGTAAAGATTTCGGGGGACGTCTGTCAGGGAGGATATGCGCAGGGAAATACGATGCGGGGCAGCGAGAGCACCATGCGGCTGCGTTTTGAGAATCAGGCTTTTCGACAGGAAAAAGAAGAACAGATTATCGAAACGGTTTTGCGGGACGACCGCGGATATGAGGCAGTCCATCGCGTCCGTCATCAGGAAGGTGATCCGTTTGTGACGATGGACGTCACTTACAGGAATTTAAGCCATCAGCCTGTTATGCTGGAACTGTTGTCCAGCTTTTCCATAACAGGAATCTCTCCTTATCTGCCCTCCGACTGCAGCGGCGGCATACGGCTGCATCGCCTTCAGTCGCGCTGGAGTCAGGAAGGGCGCCTCCTCACGCAGACACTTGAGGAACTGCAGCTGGAACCTTCCTGGGGGATGGGAGCCGTTCGCTGTGAGCGTTTTGGACAGGTCGGGTCTATGCCAGTGAATCATTATTTTCCATTTCTGGCAGTTGAGGATAAGAAAACAGGCGTATTCTGGGGGGCTCAGCTGGCGCATCCCGCTTCCTGGCAGATGGAAGTCTACAGGAAGGATGAGAATATTGCGGTCAGCGGAGGGCTTGCGGACCGGGAATTTGGTCACTGGAGGAAGCGCGTGGAGCCGGGGGAGGAATTTTCTTCGCCCAGAGCGATTGTGACTGTGGCGAAAACGGACTCAATCGATATGCTGACGCACCGCCTGACTGAAGCCTGTGCGCGTCCCGCGGATCAGGGTCCGGAAGCGGAGCAGGAGCTTCCCATCATCTTTAACGAATACTGCACGACGTGGGGCTGTCCTTCCCATAAGAATATACAGGAGATACTTGACGCGATCGACGGAAAAGGCTTCGATTATTTTGTGATTGACTGCGGCTGGTTCAAAGCGGACGGCGTGCCGTGGGATATCAGCATGGGAGATTACCTGCCTTCTGAAACCCTGTTTCCGGAGGGCCTGGGGCGTACGGTGGAAGCGATCCATGAAAAAGGAATGAAGGCGGGAATCTGGTTTGAGATTGAAAACGTGGGACCTGCGTCGGACGCCTGGCAGAAGACAGAACATCTGCTTCATCTGGACGGCCATGTGATTACCACCGCGGCCCGGCGCTTCTGGAATATGAGTGATCCCTGGGTGAAGGATTATCTCCGTGACAGGGTGATCGGAACGCTGAAAAAATACAGTTTCGACTATATGAAGATCGATTACAACGACACAATCGGGATCGGCTGTGACGGCGCGGAATCTCCCGGAGAAGGGCTTCGCCGGAACATGCAGGCGACGATGGAATTTTTGGATGAAATAAAGCGGGAAATCCCAGGCATTATTCTGGAAAACTGCGCGTCCGGAGGCCATCGTCTGGAACCCGGCTTTATGGCGGCGTGCAGCATGGCGTCCTTTTCGGACGCACATGAGTGCGTAGAAATTCCCATCATCGCGGCGAATCTGCACCGGGCCATTCTGCCCCGACAAAGCCAGATCTGGTCTGTGATTCGGAAAGATGACAGTCCTAAGAGAATCGTTTATTCAGTAGCAAGTACATTTCTGGGGCGCATGTGCATTTCCGGGGATGTGACGGATCTGACAGCAGAGCAGTGGTCGTTTATCGATCAGGGGATTGCTTTTTACCGGAAGATCGCGCCTGTCATCAAAAGAGGACAGACATTCCGGTACGGGCCTGAGGTGAAAGAGATACGTCATCCGAAGGGCTGGCAGGCGGTTGTCCGCGTCGGGGAGAATCAGGAAGCCTTTGTCCTGATTCATACCTTTGGCGGTGATTTTCCGGAGGTGATCGAGCTGCAGCTGCCGGAATCCGCGCCGGATCAGGTTGAGCAGATTTACTCGGATGTCCCGCTGGATGTGGAGATCCGGGATCGAAAGCTGTACTGCCGCATGGAGGACAACTGGAGGGCGCTGGCGGTATACTTAAAAGGTGATTTAGAATGAGAAAAAATTTGTCATTGCTGGCGCTGGCTGCCGCGGCTGTCCTTCTGCTTGCCGGCGGATGCGGATCCGGGAATGCTTTTTCGGATGCCGTACCGGAATCGCAGCCGGAGGATCGTGTCGTGTGGAGTACGCTTTATTGTGATGTCAGTTTCTGGTACCCGCCTGTCTGGGAGCTCGCGCAGGGGACAATTACAGGCGATATTACGCAGCAGACAGGAGTGGCGCTGGAAACGGTGGTTCCGGCGCAGGATGCGGACAGGCAGCTTAGCAAAATGCTGATCAATGACGAGCTTCCGGATCTGATCTCTGTGGTGGATCCTACGGTGATCGGCCAGCTGACTTCCTCCGGAAAAGTGTGGGAATTGGACGAATTTCTCAGGAAATACTGTCCGGACTCCCACCTGCTTACGAATTTTCCGGAGGACATGAAACAGGAACTGATAAAAAGAGACGGGAGATGGTATGCGTATCCGTCCCATATCAACTCGGCGGATGCCCGCAGGATATGGGAGCCCTGTGATCCATATTATGTTGATTATGTCGCTTATAATGACAATAACGCGATCGTGTGGAACAAGGACCTGCTGGAGAAGCTGGATCTTTCGATTGAGGAACTGTCTGCGGAAAAACAGGTGTGGGACGCGCTGGAGAAGGCAAAGCAGTCAGAAATCACGGAAAACCAGAAGGAAATCGTGCCGCTTCTCATCGACGGCACGGATTTTGTGGATTCTACTTTAAAATTTCTTCAGTATACGTTCGGGGCGGAATACATTGACCGGGACGGCAATTACAAAGACATACTGCTGCAGTCCGAGAGCAGGCACGCGCTGTATTTTCTGAATAAAGCATACCGAAAGGGCTATATTGCGGCGGAGCAGTTTGTATACACGAACGATGAGGTAAAACGGCATATTGCCGCCGGAAATGTGCTCTGCTTTATTGGGAATATTGCAAATGCGGATCTGGACGGACGCGAATGGATATCATCAGGAGCGGTTCTGTCCTCTGAGAATACATCGCCGGTTCTGACAAAAAAGGGGTATGCCGGAACGGGATGGATCTCGACTTTTATCTCAAAAAGCTGTGAAAATCCGGAAAAGCTGGCGCGGTTTCTCGATTATATGACAAGTGATGAAGGCATGATGAAATGGTATTACGGGATCGAGGGAGAGCATTATTCGATTGCGGACGACGGTCTGGTCGTCCTTACGCCGGAGCAGGAAAAGCTGAAGTCGGAATATACGGAGAACGGAATCGACGCCTGGTGGATGTTTGAGAACAGAAGCTGGATTTACAGCGTGCAGAAACCGCCGGAACCAGGAAGCAGCACAGCGCTGTACAGAGAGCTGGAAACGGCTTATGGAAGGGATGAGCACACAGTCATATATGAGTCGGCGCCGTTTTTGTCCCATACAGATCTGCTTGTCGGGGATCATGAGCTGATGGAAAAAGAAAAAACGATCGGACAGCTGAAAAAAGACGGGATCATGCGCATTGTGCTGGCAGGCACGGAGATGGAATTTCTGAAGGAATACAAAAATCTGACGTATGATCTGTATGAGAACGGAATTTCGGAGATCGACGCAGGGAAAAACCTCAGATTCCAGGAAAACCAGAAGGAGCTGGGAATCCGGCTTCGGAAAATTAATGATTATCGGTGACTGCCATGGGAAGAAAAAAATCGTTACAGTTCACACGTCAGCTGTTCCGCGAGGTGATTTCCGGGAAAAATGACCGGAAATTTGGAAACAGCCTGCTTTTGCAGTTTACAGGCATCGTCCTGCTGCTGCTTGTTCTTCTGACAGGCGCTTTCTGCGGAATTGATCTGCGGGAAAAGAAGCTTGTCCGGGAGAATATACTGCAGATGAACGAGAAGGTTCTGCTGCAGATTGACGGAAAGATAAAAGAATTCCATAAAAATTTCAGAGATCTCGCGACTTCCTTCGTCTATTCCCCGACAGTCTACCAGTTTCTGAAGGTGGATGCCAAAGAGAGGATCCTGGCCAAGGAGGATCTGCTCTCCGTATGCTCCAACGTAATGGATATAGAGGATATGATTCTTGGGATTTATCTGTTTGATGAACAGATGGAACAGCTGGCGGATCTGTCAAAAGAGAGAAGATCTTCTGACAAACCGGATATCCGGACAGACCGTATTCCAGAAAAGATGCTGTTTGGAGATACATTTCAGGGGGAACAGGCGCAGCAGAACTGCTATCTGATCTATTTTCCGGTCTATGATCTGGATAGTGCAGAATATGGGGTACAGCTGGGAATGGCCGTTTTTTGGATGAGGATGGACAATTACGCGGAAATGTTGGAAGGAACCCGGACGACAGAACATTCCCAGATGTATCTGGCGGACAGGCGTCTCCAGGTGATCGCGTCTGACGGCGCGGAAAAGCTGTCCCGGATTTCTGCGGAAATGATGCGGGAGTCGGAAGGATTCTACATTCAGACCCGGCCAAGCTGTGTGGATGGCTGGCGGATCGTCTGCAGAATCCCCGAGGAGGATCTGCACCGCGGAACAGAAGGAATCTCCTGGATCATGCGGACCGCTTTTCTCGCCGCGGTTATTCTTATGGGTTTTCTGATTCTGTTCTGTTATTTTCATCTGGTGCGCCCGATCAGGCAGATCGACGGGTTTATGAAAACGCTCTCAGGACAGCCGGAACTTCGTCTGGGGACGGTCAGAAAAGATGAGATAGGCACGGTCATACAGACGCTGAACCGGATGCTGGATGACCTGGAAGACGCAAATCAGAGACAGCAGGAGTCTCAGAAAAAAATGTATGAGATGGAGATTGCGCGCAGGCAGCTGCAGATCATGGCGTTTCGCAACCAGATCAATCCGCATTTTTTGTATAATACGTTTGAGTGCATCCGGGGCATGGCATTATATTATGAGGCGGAGGATATCGCGGAGATCACGATGGCGCTCTCCAGAGTGTTCCGGTTTGCCGTAAAGGGAGAAAATTTTGTCACGATCCAGGAAGAGATGGACTATATCCGGGAATATGCGAAGATTATTGACTATCGCTTCATGGGAAAAATAAAGGTAAAAATAGAACTGGATCCGGAAATCGCCGGCCGGAAGGTGATAAAACTGCTGCTTCAGCCATTGCTGGAAAACGCGGGCATGAATGCGTTTGATTATATTTTAAAGCCGGTAGAGCAGGAGAAGCTGAATGATATTCTGAAAAGACTTATGGAAAAACTAAATGGGGGAGGTCATATGCCGGAGCGGTCGGCCGCACAGGAGCAGACAGCGCAGAATCCGGTCAATATGACTGCCATAAAAGAGATCGCGAATGAGATCAGGAGCCATTATACCGGGAATCTTACGCTTGCGTCATTCTCAAAACGGTATGGTTTCAGCGTCGGATACCTCAGCACACTGCTCAAAGAGGAGCTGGGAATGTCATTTTCCGATTATATTACGGAAAAAAGGATCCAGAAAGCGAAGGAACTGCTGGCGGATCCGCGGCTGTCGATTGAGCAGATTGCGGAGGAGAGCGGATACCACGATTATTTCTATTTCACGAAGGTGTTCACGAGGATTGTGGGGATTTCGCCCAGCAAATACCGCAAGCAGATATAAGGGTACAGTTCATTTTCTGGATGTCCTGCGAAGATTGCTGCATTCACGGCCTGCAGATGAGCAGCCGGAGTCGGACTTCATTGGTTTCTGACGAAAACTGCAAAGCATTCCATGTGGTCTTTTTGGTGTTTTTCAATTTGCTGCCTTGCGGCATTTTCGCGCGTTCCGTACGGGAATGCTGAGGTTTTTCAGCAGGATTTCCGGTAGAATGATGGCCGCAGCAGATTCCCATAGATTGGTTTCTTGTGTAAGATGTATAGAAAATGTAGGAACGGCTGTGCAGATTTAAAGATATTACCAAAACGGAAGAGATATTACATAGGATAACGGAAAAAACTCTTTTATAATGGACTCACAGAGATGAGTGCGTGATAAAAGAGTTTTTTTCAGCTCGTTTCGGAAAAAGGGAAAGGAGAAAGGAGAAAATGAAATGAAGAAAAACAAAACCGGCGCTGCGGCAGCGGCGGCGCCAAAGAAACCATTTTTAAAGAAGCTGAAAGACAGCCGGACACTGCTTCTGATGTGTCTTCCGGCAATTCTCTTCTTTATTGTATTTAACTATTGTCCGCTGCCGGGCGTCTACATAGCGTTCACAAATTATAATTTCCGGGACGGAATTTTCGGAAGCCCTTTTGTAGGGTTCAAGAATTTTGAGTTCCTGATCCGCTCCGGGGAACTGTGGCATCTGACGCGGAACACGGTCCTGTACAATTTGGCGTTCATTGTGATCGGCAATGTTCTGCAGATCGCGCTCGCGATCATGCTGAATGAGATCGGCAGCAAGCTGTTCAAAAAGGTTTCCCAGACTTTGATGTTTCTGCCGTATTTTATCTCAGTCGTACTGATCGGAGCCATCGCGTTCAATATCCTGAATTACGACACGGGAGCGCTCAACAGCCTGATCCGCGCGACCGGAGGAAACCCGATCAAGATTTACAGCCAGGCAGGCATCTGGCCGTTTATCATTTTGTTCTGCAACCTCTGGCAGCAGACCGGATACGGTTCCGTGGTGTATTTCGCGTCAATCTGCGGAATTGACTCGAGCATGATTGAAGCTGCCGAGGTGGATGGGGCGACCAGCTGGCAGAGAATCCGCTACATCATACTTCCGAGCCTGAAGCCGACGTTCATCATACTTCTTCTGTTCGCGCTCGGCGGAATTATGAAAGGAAACTTCGGTCTGTTCTGGAATCTGATCGGAAACAACTCGCAGCTCTACTCGACGACGAACATTATTGAAACCTTTGTATACCGGACCATGATGTCGCAGAACAACTTTGCAACATCCTCGGCGGTAGGTCTGTATCAGTCAATCTTCGGCTTCGCACTTGTCATGTTCAGCAACTGGCTTGTGAAGAGGATTGATCCTGATTACGCATTATTCTAGGGAGGTGCAAAATGGCGCAGCAAGGAACAAAAATAAAACGGACAAAAAGTACGAAGGCGGTGAAGATCGTCTCCTATACGGTGATCGCGCTGTTTTCTCTGATCTGCCTGCTTCCGTTTATCCTGATCATCTCCGCTTCGCTCAGCACGGAGGGAGTTATCGCAAAAGAAGGATTTGGAATACTGCCGAAAGGGCTGACCCTGTCCGCGTATATGTGGGTGTTCCGTTATCCGAAGATGATCATCGGCTCCTATGTGGTGACGATCCTCATGACAGTATTCGGTACAATTGTCGGACTTCTGATCATCTCCATGACGGGCTACGCGCTCCAGAGAAAAGATTTTCCGTTCCGGAACGCGATTTCCTTTTTCATCTATTTTACCACGCTGTTTTCCGCAGGAATGGCTCCGACTTTTATCTGGATTTCCAGATACCTGAACCTGAGAGGAAGCTATCTTGCCGTGTTTCTGCAGCTGCTGATGAGTCCATGGCTGATCATACTGATGAAAAACTTTGCGAAATCCGTGCCGTTTGAGATAACGGAATCCGGGAAGATCGACGGCGCGGGAGACTTTAAGATTTTCATCTCCCTGATCCTGCCGATGCTCAAGCCCGCGCTTGCGACAGTCGGACTGTTTCTGGCGCTGGGGTACTGGAATGAATGGTATCTCTCATCCCTGTACCTCGGATCCCAAGTAGATTTCAAGCCGCTTCAGTACTATCTGTATGGAATTATCAACGAGGCGAACGCGCTCAAGGGTTCTGTGGCAGGCGTGAACGTCACATTCAGTGATCTTCCGTCGAACACGCTGAAAATGGCGACGGCGGTCGTCGCGACCGGACCGATCATTTTCCTCTATCCGTTTGTGCAGAAATACTTTATTTCCGGCATCACGGTAGGAGCGGTAAAGGGCTGATGGAAACAAAAAAATTTAAAACCAGGAGGATATGTATGAGAAAGAAAAATGTTATCAGACGTATTGCGGCCGTTACGCTGTGCGCAGCTATGGCGGCGCAAACCATGATTCCCGCGCTTGCGGAGGAGAACGTATTTGAGGGGATTGACACCTCAGATCATGAAGTGATCACGATGTTGGTTCTGGGAAACAAGCCGACAAACGGAAGGCTGGAGGCAATGCTGGAGGAGCTGAACGCCGTGCTGACGGAGAAAGTCAATGCCGAGCTGGATCTGTTCTACATTGAGTGGACAGACTGGCAGACACAGTATAATGTACAGCTTCTGAGCGGCGACAGCAGAGTGGATATCATTACGACAGCGACAGACTGGCTGTACGCGTGGGAGAACACGCAGAAGGGCGCGTTCCTGCCTCTGAGCGAGGACATGCTGAAGACGTACGCGCCGAAGACCTGGGCGCAGGTGGATGCGGACGGAGACTGGGATGTCTGCAAGTACAATGATGAGATCTACTTCATCCCGGAAGATCACTATACCCAGTACACCAACCATGGAATGTTCTACCGCGGAGACTGGGCAAAGGAAGCAGGTCTGGAGGACGGAACCATCACGAAGTATGAGGATCTCACAGACTACTTTGCCTGGATTCTGGAGAACAAACCGGACTGCATCCCGTTTGACGCGAACAAGAATACGGGAAATATCATCACAGGTTATCTGACTTCCAAGACAGACAATGTGATCATTTCCGGAGTGAATGTAGGAAATGACGAGTTTTGGTTTGGCATGTCGCCGGACGATCCGTTCACGGTAACTTCTCCGTATATGGAGGGAGACGCCTTGTATGACGCGGCGGATCTGATGAAAGAGTGGAACGATATGGGAGTATGGCGTGAGGATGTCATGAACTATGACGGAGATACCCGCGAGGCGATGTACGCGGGGACATCAGGCGCAGATCAGCATCACAGCCAGACCTACTATTCTCAGGTAAAGCCGAACATGGATGTCAAACAGGAAGGCTCCGACGTAAAGATGTACTACTGGGGCATGGAGAACAACAACGTCTCGAAACCTCTGAGAACACACGGTGCAGCCGCGATCAACTCATACTCCGAGCATCCGGAACGCGCGCTGATGGTTTATGACCTGCTCCGCAACGATGAGACCTGCTATCGTCTGATCAATTACGGAATTGAAGGCGTTGACTATATCGTCACGGAAGACGGAAAACTGGATTATCCGGAAGGATATGACACCAGCAGGGATGCGCTTGATTCCAACTTCTGGTGCGGACGCAATGACGATCTGGAGCTTCAGAATGTGAGCTGGTGGGACGGCACGGCGGACATGATCGCAAACTATGACAGCTTTGCCTATGATTATCCGTATGAAGCCCTGATCATCGACAAGAACGCGATAGAAGCGGAGATGGCGGCCATGGCGAACGTGCTCAGCGAGTATCTGCCGCAGCTTCGCTGGGGAAAATTCGAGGATCCGCATGCGGCGATCGACGAGATGAGAGAAAAACTGATGGCAGCAGGATACGAAGATGTAAAGGCATCGATCCAGGCAGATATGGACGCCTACAAAGAAAGCCTTGAGACGGCAGAGTAGATTTCCTGCGCATCGCGACCCGTGGACTTTCATCCATTGTAGCGCCCACAGCGCGGGCATGAGAGTTTACTTCAGGCATAGAAACTTTTATAATGAGAGAAGAGGGGCACAGGCAGCAGAGGGTGAGCCTGTGCCCTCATTTGTGTCACAGGAAATTTTGCCCTGTGACAAAAAAGTGCTTCACGCATGGTGCTGCATGCCAGCGACGCGCGGTTAGCGTCGGTTCTGAGAGCCAGTAGTATTCGTTTAGAACCGACCGGAATAGAGTGAAGAATGCAGCTCACAGAAGGAAAATAGAACAGCGTGTGTTTTTGAATCTGTGTGAGCACACCACGATAATGAAAGAAACAGCGTGTGTTTTCCTGAATCTGCGTGAACACGCCTGCGACAACGAGGAAAACAGCGTGCGTTTTCACAAATCTGTGCGAAATCAGAGAGAAGGAGGCTATGTTGTGTTATATCCGATTTTAAATGACGCGAGGGTACTGATTGATTTGTCGGGGCTCTGGAAGTTTCGGCTGGACGACGGCAGCGGATTTGAGCAGGGCTGGACAGGAAAGCCCTTGCCGGAACCGGAGCTGATTGCCGTTCCGGCTTCCTACAATGACCAGAAAGAAAAAATGGAGTACCGGGACCATTACGGCTGGGCCTTCTATCAGAAGGAGCTGGAGATTCCCGGAATTCTGCTCTCCCAGCGGATTGTGCTGCACTTCGGCTCCGTGACCCACGAGGCGAGAGTATACCTCAACGGGGAATTGATCTGCTGTCATAAAGGAGGGTTCCTTCCCTTTGAGGCAGAAATCACGGATCACATAATCAGCGGAAAAAATTTGCTCTGTGTGGCAGTGGACAACAAGGTCGATCATTCCACGCTGCCGGTGGGGAACGAATCCGGAGCCGCGTTTTTTGGCAGCGGTCTTCCGGATATCGAGAGCGTGCGGAAGATGGAGCACAGGCCTTCCAATCTGCCCAACTTTGATTTCTTTAATTATGCGGGAATTCACCGTCCGGTGAAGCTTTATACCACGCCGGAATCCTATATCGAGGATATAACGATCGTTCCGGACGTGGATGGCACGGACGGAATCATTCGGTATGAAGTGGAAACAGTGGGGAAAGAGAAGACGAAGGTTACGATTCTGGATCCTAACGGGAAGGTTGCTGCCGAGGGGAACGGTGCTTCCGGAGAGTTTCGGATCAGGGATGCCAGACTGTGGGAGCCGGGACATCCCTGGCTGTATACGGCGGATATCCGGTATGGGCAGGATCATTATACGCAGAAGTTTGGAATCCGCACCGTAAAAACTGAGGGAGACAAATTTCTGATAAATGGGAAGCCTTTTTATTTTAAAGGATTTGGAAAGCATGAGGACAGCACGTTCCATGGCCGGGGACTGGATGAAGTGCTGAACGTGAAAGATCTCTCCCTCATGCGCTGGATGCATGCCAATTCTTTCCGCACCTCCCATTATCCGTATTCCGAGGAAATGATGAACCTGTGCGATGAGGAAGGGATTGTTGTAATCGACGAGGTTCCGGCGGTGGGCCTTAGCGTCGATGAGTATGAGAAGGATCCGATCGGTTTTGGGAAATACAATGCAGAGCATCACAGAGAAGTAATCCGTGATCTGATCCGTCGGGATAAAAATCATCCCTGCGTGGTTATGTGGTCCATCGCGAATGAGCCGAATACGGAGGTGCAGCCTCAGGCTGCTTACGATTACTTTAAGCCGCTGTATGATCTGGCCCACGAGCAGGATCCGCAGAACCGCCCGGTGACGCTTGTGGTCTGTCAGAATGATTATGTGAAGGACATCACGGCTCCGGCTATGGATGTGATCTGTCTGAACCGCTATTATGGATGGTATCTGTACGGCGGCGATCTGGCCTTGGCCCAAAAGGCCTTTGCCTGTGAGATGGAACATTGGAAGAAGACCGGAAAGCCGGTGATGCTCACAGAGTATGGGGCGGATACGGTGGCCGGTCTGCACAATACGGTTCCGGGCATGTTTTCCGAGGAATATCAGATGGAATATTACCAGGCAATGAACGAAGTGCTGGATAACTGCAGCTTTGTCGTGGGGGAGCAGCTCTGGAATTTTGCTGATTTTGCTACGGTTCAGGGGCTGATGCGGGTGGACGGCAACAAAAAGGGAATTCTGACCAGAGACAGAAGACCGAAGATGGCGGCGCATTACTGCAGGAATCGGTGGAAGGAGATTCCGGACTTTCATTTATGGTGATGAAATGTTATGAGAAATAAAAAAGAAACAGTGCCGGAAAATAAAAAAATGCAGGAAACAAAATTTGCCCCTACCTGGTACACGATCCCGGAATTTGCCCATATTGTTCCGGTAAATTTTTACCATAAAGAACAGGAACCTGGTCCTGCGGCGCATCCCGGAAGAAAGAATCTTCATGTGCTGGCGCGGGGAGAAATTGATATAAATCGAACAGGAGCATGTTCGAAATCACCACCAGAGGCGGTCTGCCGGGAAAAAATGGAGACAGGTCAATATTCTGAAATCTGCGCAGACAAAGAATACCGGGTAATTCTGCGGATCACCGCGGACGACTACTATAAAGTCTATATCAACGGTGTTTTTGCCGGGCAGGGTCCGGCTCCCGCTTATCCGGAAGCGTACTATTACAATCAGATTGATCTTACACCTTATGTAAAAGAGGGGAAGAATCTCGTGGCCGTCCACCTGTATTATCAGGGGCTGGTGAACCGTGTCTGGAACAGCGGGGACGGACGTCTGGCTCTGGCCGCGGATGTTGTGATCTGGCAGCAGCGACAGGAGACTGTCAGGAATCTCAGCTGGAAATATCAGATAACAGAAGCGTATACCGGCGAGACGACCGGATATGACACGCAGTTTCTGGAGAATTTCGACAGCAGGCTGTGGGATGAAAACTGGAACCGGCCCGAAGGCGGTTTAAAAGGGGAATGGAGCGATATGGTGCCTGCGGACTGGGCGGACTATCATCTGATCCCCCAGCCCACAAAAATGCTGGCAGTTTATGAGAAGCAGCCCTGCAGAATTGAAAAACGGGCGGAACGGAGTGGAGAGCACACGAGAGCGTGCATGGAAAATGCTGCTTTGCAGCCGCGCTCAGCGCAAGAATGTGCCAAAGGCACATTCTTTATTGATGCCGGACAGGAAATTACAGGCGCTCTTGCGCTGACCGCGAGAGGAAAAGCCGGGCAGAAAATCCATATTTTTTATGGAGAGGAATTGAATGAGGACGGAAGCGTCCGCGCGGACATGCGGTGCGGCTGCAGGTATGAGGAAATCTGGACGCTGGATGAAGGGATCTGCAGACTGGAACCCTATGATTATAAAGGATTCCGGTACTGCATGCTTTTTTCGGAGGAGGATGTGGAGATTTCTGATGTAAAGTTCGTGATCAGGCATTATCCTTTTGACGACAATCTCTGTGTTCTGGAGACGGATGATCCTGTATTGGAGCAGATCTTTGCGTTGTGCAAAAATACGGTAAAGTATGGGACACAGGAAGGGTATCTGGACTGTCCTACCAGGGAGAAAGGGCAGTATCTGGGGGACGCGGTGGTCGCGGCCAGATCTCAGGTGTGGCTGACAGGAACGACGGAGATGCTTCGCAAGTGCATCGGTCAGTTTGCGGAAACGGCGAAAATCTGTCCGGGACTCATGGCTGTGGCGCCGGGCTCTCTCATGCAGGAAATTGCGGACTACTCTCTGCTGTGGGGAGAACTTTTGCTGACGGATTATCAGTTTACTCATGATAGGGAATACCTCGCGTCATATTACCCGACCGCCAGGAGAATCCTGGATTATTTTCGGAGATATCAGAAGGAGAAGGGGATGCTGGAGCAGGTGTCCGAAAAATGGAATCTGGTGGACTGGCCGGAAAATATGAGAGATGATTATGAATTTGCGCTTGACAGACCGGTCGTCGGCGCTGGATATCATAATGTGATAAACGCGCTGTTTGTGGGGGCAGTCAGGACACTTACGGAGATCGAAGACATTCTGGGATACCCTGTCACATATGACTGGAAAAAGTTAAGGACGGCATACCAGGAGATGTTTTACCACCCCGAAAAAAAGCTGTTCGCGGATGCCAGGGACAGTGACCATACCTCGGTTCACGCGAATATTTATCCGCTGTATTTCGGGCTTGCGCCGGAGGAAGCCATGGGATATATCGCGGATTTTCTGTACAGGAAAGGTCTGTGCTGCGGGGTGATGACCAGCTACTTTTTATTAAAGGGGCTGGCCAGGGCAGGATACTATCAGGAAATGTATGAGCTGCTTGTGAACCAGAGCGAACACGGGTGGGTAAATATGATCCGGGAAGGGGCCACCGCCTGCATGGAAGTCTGGGGAAAAGAACAGAAATGGAATACCAGCTTCTGCCATCCGTGGGGGACGGCGCCTGTCAGCATAGTCATTGAAGAACTGTGCGGGATACATCCGGATGAGAAAGAAGAGAAGGGTTACCGGGAAGAACCTCATCTGCCGGCCAGCGTAAAGAAATGCAGAATGCGGATCGGCTGGCTGATGGAGTAAATATGTCTGTCCTGCGTGCAGGGCAGAACCGTGGAGGAAAGGAGAACATCATGGATCAGACATTATTCAGCAGTCCGCTGCCGCTCAAAGCGGTAGAAATCACAGAAGGATTCTGGAAAAAGGAGATGGAACTGATAAGAAGAGAAGTGATTCCTTACCAGTGGGAAGCGCTGAACGATCGTGTGGACAAAGCGCCGCCGAGCTTTTGCATGAGGAATTTTAAGATTGCCGGAAAACTCATCCGGGAAAGAAAAGAGACAAAATCCGCGGAACCGAGTTATACATACCGGGGGTTCGAATCACTGCCGGAAGATCCTGAAAATCTGGAAGACAGATTTTATGGATTTGTGTTTCAGGACAGTGATTTTTACAAATGGATTGAAGCGGTTGGATATTCGCTCAGTCAGTATCCGGATCCAGAGCTGGAAAAGACCGCGGACGAGGCCATTGACATTGTCTGCGCGGCGCAGCAGGAAGACGGTTATCTGGATACGTATTATGTGATCAATGGGAGAGATAAATCCTTTACAAACCTGAAGGATCATCATGAACTGTACTGTTTCGGTCACCTGATTGAGGGCGCGGTTTCCTATTACCAGGCTACCGGAAAGGACAGGCTTCTGAACGCCGCGAAACGTTTTGCGGATTACATTGTGGATTATTTCGGGCCTGAGGAAGGGAAATGCAAAGGGTACCCGGGACATGAAATTGCGGAAATGGCACTGGTACGACTTTACGAGGTAACCGGTGAGGAAAAATATCTGAATCTGGGACGCTTTTTTATTGAAGAAAGAGGAAAACGGCCGTATTATTTTGATAAAGAACAGCCTGATGCCGTCCGGAAAGGAAAAGAAGACGATCTGCGTTATGCCTATTATCAGGCACATCTTCCGGTGCGGGAACAGAAAGAAGCCGTGGGACATGCGGTGCGTGCCGTCTATCTTTACTCAGGCATGGCGGACATAGCGCGTCTGACCTGCGATGAGACATTGTTCGATGCATGTAAGACTCTGTGGAACAGTATTGTCAATCAGAAAATGTACATTACCGGAGGGATTGGCGGGACTCATGTGGGTGAGGCGTTTTCCTTTGCCTATGATCTGCCGAATGATACGGCTTACGCGGAAACCTGTGCTTCTGTCGGATTGGTCTTTTTTGCGAGAAGAATGCTGGAAATCTGCCCCAAAGCCGGATATGCGGATGTTATGGAGCTTGCGCTGTACAATGGAGTATTGAGCGGGATGTCGCTGGACGGAAAACGTTTTTTCTATGTAAATCCTCTGGAGGTAAATCCGGAAGCCTGCCATAAAGATGAACGGAAATTTCACGTAAAACCAATACGTCAGAAATGGCTGGGATGTGCGTGCTGCCCGCCGAACCTTGCAAGGCTGCTTTCTTCCATCGGTTCATATGCTTATACGGAGAATAAAGATACGCTGTTTATTCATTTGTATATGGACAGCAGACTGACGAAGAGAATGGGAGAACAGACGGCGGAAGTGTGCGTGGAATCCGGATTTCCCTGGGACGGGAAGGTTAAGATCCATGTACGTGCAAAAGGCAGCAGTTTCAGGCTGGCGGTTCGTATTCCAGGCTGGTGTGGGACATTTGAAATTCTGGGATGTGACGAATCGGAGAGAACAGTGCAGGACGGCTACCTTTACATAAAGAAAGAGTGGGATGAAGAAGAGTGTCTGGAACTGAATTTTCCCATGGAGGTGAAATTTATCGCCGCAAATCCCATGGTGCGCGAAAATGCGGGAAAAGCGGCCGTAATGAGAGGCCCTGTTGTCTATTGCATGGAGGAAGCGGACAACGGAAAAAACCTGCATCTTCTGTCTGTGGATCCTCGGCAGAGTACGGCTGTTGTTGATGATTCCATCTGCGGAACCGCCATGAAATCCATATTGCTGCATGGCTGCAGAGACAGTGGTGCGGATAAAGCGCAGGGCCTCTATCATGTATGGAGCGAAGAGAAAAAAGAAGCGGCCGAATTGAAGCTCATCCCCTATTATATGTGGGCAAACCGCATGGAAAATGAGATGCAGGTCTGGATGAGAACCTGCAGGTAATGGGAAAGGTGGGGGACAAATGCAGAAATACGAGGCATGGGCGGATTCCATGATAGAAAAAGTCCGGGAAAAGATGAAATGGGTCAGCGCGAAGAACCGGGATAAAATTCCATACCAGACGGATGAAAACGGAGATTATGACGACCGGTCGGACACTTCAAGACAGTGGAACCTGGACGATGGGCTGAACTGGTGGACGAACGGATTCTGGGCCGGCATCATGTGGCTGCTCTATCAGGATACCGGGGAGGCACAGTATGCGGAGATCGCCCGCGTATCGGAAGAGAAACTGGAAAAATGTTTTCAGGATTTTTACGGACTGCATCATGATGTGGGATTTATGTTTATGCTCACAGCGGCGGCAGATTACCGACTCACGGGCAGTTCCCGGTCAAGGAAAACTATTATGGTAAAATGAAAGGAAAAGCTACGATGGAAATAAAAAAGCTGTTTTCTTTGGAGGGAAAAGTTGCATTGATTACGGGCGCCGCATATGGTATCGGATTTGCCATTGCGCAGGCTTACGCAGCAGCAGGAGCGAAGATTGCTTTTAACTTTTTTCAGCAAGAAGTCCCCCACTTCTAAAGTGGGGGATGAATTGCATTCCTACTTTGCTTGACATAAATATAATAATTTGTTATCATATAATCAGTCAAAAAGAGAAAGAGACTGATTGTACTTGGAATTGGACAGTAATACATATTCCATATTTTTATTATACTATCATCTTATATTGGTTGTAAAATACCGCAGAAAAGTATTTGACGAAGATATTTCCGGTCGTGCAGAAGAAATTTTCAGGTACACTGTTCCGAAATACAATATTACATTGCAGGAATGGAACCATGATAAAGACCATGTACCCATACTTTTCAAAGCACATCCGGAGTCAGAGACCAGCAGATTCATAAACGCATATAAAAGCGCAGGCAGCAGACTTCTGAAAAAGGAATTTCCGCAGATACGCCGGAAGCTTTGGAAGGAATGTTTTTGGAGTCAGAGTTTTTGTTTACTTACAACAGGAAGCGCACCTGTCGAAGTAATTAAAAGATACATAGAAAGTCAAGGTGAAAAGCATTGAACAAAGCTTATAAATTCAGAATATATCCCAATGAAGAACAGCGCGCAGTGTTTGCCAGGACTTTCGGCTGCGTCAGATTTATCTATAATCGTATGTTATCCGATAAAATCAGGCATTATGAGGAAACCGGACAAAAGCTGAACAATACTCCCGCACAGTATAAAAAGGAATTTGAGTGGCTTAAAGAGGTTGACAGCCTGGCTCTTGCCAATGCCCAGATGAATTTACAGACGGCTTTTCGGAATTTTTTCAAACAGCCAAAAACGGGGTTTCCAAAGTTCAAATCAAAAAAGTCTAACCGCAAAAGTTATACGACAAACTATGTAAATGGAAATATTTTTATTTCTGACGGGCAGATCAGACTGCCCAAAACCGGTTTTGTAAAAATGAAGCAGCACAGACCTGTACCACCAGATTACAAACTGAAATCCGTGACAGTAAGCCAGGCCCCAAGTGGAAAGTATTATGTCAGCATTTTGTTTGAGTACGAAAACCAAGTACAGCAGCAACCGCCGACAACTTTTTTAGGACTTGATTTTTCCATGCATGAATTATACATGGACAGTAACGGTTATGAGCCGTGTTATCCGGGATATTACAGACAAGCCGAAAAGAAACTTGCAAGAGAGCAGCGAAAACTTTCTAAAATGATGAAAGGCTCTAAGAACCGTGACAGGCAGCGTATCAGGGTAGCCAGACTTCACGAAAAAGCAGCAAACCAACGTAAGGATTTCCTGCACAAACAATCCAGACAAATAGCCGATGCTTACGATTGTGTATGTGTAGAAAATCTTGATATGAAGGCGATGTCGCAGGCTCTTAATTTCGGTAAATCCGTAGGTGATAACGGCTGGGGTATGTTCACAACATTCCTGCAATATAAGCTTGCCGATTCAGGCAAACAGTTTATAAAGATAGATAAGTTTTTTGCAAGCTCTCAGATCTGTAATGTTTGCGGCTATAAAAATTCTGATACAAAAGACCTGTCTGTCAGGGAATGGGATTGTCCTCAATGCGGAACTCATCATAACAGAGATATAAATGCTGCAATCAATATCAGAAACGAAGGTATGCGCTCAGTATTTGCATAAATAACTATAAATACAAAACCGTGGGACGCACGGGGTTAGCCCGTTGATACTTAGTTCGCTGGAATTATTGAGCGGGAACCAAACTTGCCGATAGCGGTGGGAAGCCCCCACCTCTTTAGGTGGGAGAGGACGTCACCTGCCGCAGACAGGAGCATCTGGAAAAGGCCATAGAGGCCTATCGGGCGGAGGACATTGAGGCAAAAGGATATATCTGCGATGTGACAGACGAAAGGCAGGTTCAGGATATGGTGAGCCGGATCGAAAAAGAACTGGGAACGGTTGATATTCTGGTCAATAATGCCGGTATTATCAAACGGATTCCAATGATGGAAATGGAGACGGAAGAATTCCGTCAGGTAATCGATATCGACCTAACCGCGCCGTTTATTGTGGCAAAGGCTGTTCTTCCGGGAATGATTGAAAAAAGACATGGGAAAATTATCAATATCTGCTCCATGATGAGCGAACTTGGCAGGGAAACTGTGTCAGCATATGCGGCCGCAAAAAGCGGGCTGAAAATGCTGACGAAGAACATCGCGTCTGAGTATGGAGCGTATAACATTCAGTGCAACGGAATCGGTCCGGGGTACATTGCAACTCCTCAAACCGCTCCGCTTCGGGAGATACAGCCGGATGGGAGCAGGCATCCGTTTGACCAGTTTATCCGGGCGAAGACACCGCAGGCCCGCTGGGGTACGCCGGAAGATCTGATGGGCCCGGCGATATTTCTTGCGTCGGAGGCTTCCGATTTTGTAAACGGGCACATTCTTTATGTTGATGGCGGGATTCTGGCGTATATCGGGAAGCAGCCATCCTGACAGGATTGCTGGGCAACGCCATAAATTCATCCAGGAAATTCTGCAGACGTTCTGCATCTCCGCTCCACAGGGCGTCAAACAGCTCTGAGCGGTCGTTGGCCTGTGTCTTTGCCAGAAACCATTCATTGACGCTTTTCTGGAACAGTTTCCGGATCTCTGCGTTTGGGATGGTCAGGGGATTCCCGTCTGCCGAGGTTTCCGGGATGTCTCCGGACGCATTTTTGTCAGATATCCAGTAAAGTAAAGCAGCGTCCAGATGTTCCGCTCCGAAGAATGAAGGATGTCATAGGTCAGGTGCGGCTCGATCGGCTCGATGATATACCCTCCGGCGAGCAGAGTCTCAAACTCGTCATTGACATCGGCTTCGGTTGTGCTGATGAATTGATAGATGATGTCGTTTGCGCGAAGGCAAAGTGAAGGAGGACATGTTTGCATGAGATGACTGAACGCGCCCACGACAACGGGCGAAACCTGCGCAGCGGGTTTCGAACTGTCGTGACTGGTATGCTTCCAGTAGCTGGTCGGCGGTGCAGAAGGAACTTGTAAAGCGCTGTAATAATTTTCCAACCGAAATCCGCTATTTTTCTTCAGTGTTTGACAAAGCGAAAGCCGTGGGAATACTTGAATAGTATAAGTCGTCCGGACAAATATCCTGCCCGTTTTTCCATACAACTGTAAAGCCGTCAACATCCACAGTTTTAAAGTAATTAACATCTTTTAATTCACTGTACCATTCGCCGTGTATATATGGTTTGACATCAAATATCCTTTCTTCTCCATTATCAAAAACGACTATCAATCTGTAATCTGGCACCGCTTTAACTTTTACAGCTGTCGGCCTTAGCATCACATCACCCCCTATTTTAACGGTTCAATCTTGAAGTACCCCGTTCCCTCGCTTAAAAGCGTCCAATTCGCCCTTAATTCGTCTTCATGCAGAGCAATCCACGCCACTAATAATTTTAATTGTTTTCTTGGGAAAGTACCCTCCAGGACATCACCGTCTAACGACATTACGACTTCAGAATCCCCATACAGTGCATGGATATGCGGCGTGTTATGTCTGCCGCCTTTTTCGTTCTGCATTCTCACTATAATACCGTAAAACATACTTAATACTGGAATAATAATCTCCTCCTAAAAAGCTAAAGGCACCGCATATACGGTGCCTCGAAATCTTATTAACAGGGCAGGTATATAACCATCCTGTTGATAGTCAGTATATGGATTGGGCACCAATCTGAAGTGTTGCGTCCGCCTTCAATAAGAGCAACACTGTTCCTTTTGATACCGATTCGTTTTCCAAATTCTTGCTGTGTGAGGTTAAGTACCTTGCGCAAATATTTTATGCGGTTATTCAAAATCACGTTTCCTTTCATTTATTAACAATAACATGAGTTAGTCTCAATGTCAACAAAAAGTCTTTAAACCAACAAAACTTGTAAAGCGCTGAAAAATTACGCCAAAAGGACAAATAACAATTCCTAATTGCGATTCGGCGGCTGCTTGGCGTCCGGAAGGGAAAAAGTTCTTTTTGCTGAAGATCCTGCTAGAGTAATGCAGAGTTTACTGATTATCTGATAAACCTGAACCCTCCTTTTTTACGCGGCATTGTTTCTGATAAAATGCGATGCCGTAGGAGATTACCTGCCGGTATCCGGCTCTCCTGACGGAGACAGTATACTGCTTTTCCTCGATCTGCTTTAAAGCGTCTTCACAGGCGGCAGCCAGTCTGTTTTCTGTGTTTGTGATTTTTGTCTCGATCACGGCAACGCGCCGGTTCTTCCGATCCTTTATCACGATGTCTGACCTGCCGAGGCTGTTCTCGTAATTGGATTCCACCTTATAGCCTTTCCGGGAGAGCAGCCCCGCCAGGAACGCGTGGTAAAAACTCTCCTGGTAGTCGTGGTAGCTGATCGTATCGAACAGCGTGTCGTCCAGGAAATTCTGCAGACACTCTGCATCTCCGCTCCACAGGGCGTCAAACAGTTCCGAGCGGTCGCTGGCCTGTGTCTTTGCCAGAAACCATTCATTGACGCTCTTCTGAAACAGTTTCCGGATCTCCGCATTGGGGATGGTCAGCGCCAGATTCCCGTCTGCCGGAGTTTCCGGGATGTCTTCCAGACGCATTTTTGTCAGATATCCAGTGAAGTAAAGAAGCGTCCAGATGTTCCGCTCCGAAGAGTGAAGGATGTCATAGGTCAGGTGCGGCTCAATCGGCTCGATGATATACCCACCGGCGAGCAGCGTCTCAAACTCGTCATTGACGTCGGCTTCGGTTGTGCTGATAAATTGATAGATGATGTCGTTTGCGCGAAGGCAAAGTGAAGGAGGACATGTTTGCATGGGACGACTGAACGTGCCCGCGACAACGGGCGAAACCTGCGCAGCGGGTTTCGAACCGTCGTGGCTGGTATGCTCCCAGTAGCTGGCCGGCGGCGCAGAGGAATCAAGCAGCAGGTTTCTTACATGGTTCATCACATCCCAGGGGCAGTAAACGCTGCGTTTTCCGAACAGATAGCCGTTGTACCATTCCCGGATCTCATCCTTATGGCCGGAAAGTTCTGTGTCAAAAAGGAGCCGGTCCACATCCTCCTGAGTGAATCCGAAATACTCATCCAGCCTGCTGTCGGAAATCGTGTCCGTCACAAAGTTGTTGGTGCCGGTGAAGATGCTTTCCTTCACGATCTGGAGACAGCCGGTGACGACGGCAAAGCCAAGCGAGGGGTTGTCCTTGAGCACGGACATGACGCCATGTATGGTGCTCAGCATTTCCCGGTAATAGCCTTTGGCACTTGCCTTTGCCAGCGGAACATCATATTCATCAATGAGGAGGATGACAGGTTTATTGTAATAAACGGATAACATTTGTGTCAGGCGTAAAAGACTGTATTCAACCTCCGATGAATCGGCGGTTTTTGCGGCAATATGACCAAAGCTGTTTTTCTCCCAAATATTAAATAAATCGCTGTTCATTAAAAAATAGAATCGTTTATATAATTCGGAAATTAGTGTATACAGCCTGGCATATGCCTGGCTAAAATCCAGTCCGTCCACATTTCTGAATGATACAAAAACCGTGGGATACTGGTTCATCCAGGTTCTGCAAAGTTCCTGATTTTTTGAAACGGACAGCCCTTCAAACAAAGCGCTGCTGTCTTTTCGGATATCAAAAAAATCAGCCATCATGCTCATGCCGAGCGTTTTTCCAAAACGCCTGGGACGGGTGATCAGGGTGACTTTTGTGGCAGTGGTTCGCAGAAGCTCTTCAATCAGCCCGGTTTTGTCAACATAGTAATAATTCTTTTGCCGGATTTCCGTAAAATCGGAGGTTCCCACGGGAATATTTACATTTTCCATTTTTTTCGTCTCCTTTCCAGGCTGCGGCGGTATTTGATTTCCTTATGATGTTATTATACATAACATTGCACAAAAAACAAGAATTATAACATAAAATCACATAATATTATTAAAAGAATTATGGAACAGAGCACTGTGGAGTGAGGAAAGGGTGCAAAGAAATCCGTGATATCATGGGGGAAATATCTTTTGACCCTGGCATCATGGTGTGCTATTATTTCAATGTGGGTTGAAACAACAGAACAGCAGACAGAATTAAGGAGGCATATCTGATGAGTGAAATAATGATCCTGCTTCTTGTTGGAGTTATCACAGGCATTGCAGTCTGCCTCTTATATCGATACGGTTTTATGGCTGTTCAGATAAAAAGAGCTGTTCTTTATATCGGAATACCAAATGGCGCAAGATTTTCTTCCTGTACTGGCTTTACAAAACGAATTGTCCGATTTAAAAGCGGTAAGACGTATCAGATAACTTTCGAGCCTGACCTGACGGATGGGGATATTTCGGCAGAAATTTATGATGTGTCAAAACAGACAGCAGTCAGGTTAAACAGTGAGATCAGAGAAGGCTGCATTCATGCAGAAAAAGGAAAACGATATTATCTGATGATTCGTTTTCAGTCTGCGACAGGAAGCTACATCCTTGAATACAGCGATTATAAAGAGTAAAAAATCTAACGGAGGAAAGCAAAATCATGGATGAACGGATACAAAAGCAGTTAAATTTTTCTCTTGAAATAGACAAGGAAAAGAACGTTTTCCGCCAGACACACCTCTCCGGTCATGGACGGAACGAGAATGACGCGGAGCATGCGTGGCATATGACAGTCATGGCGTATCTGTTTCGGGAATACGCCAACGAAGAAGTGGATATTGCCAAAGTGATGCTGATGTGCCTGATTCATGACATCGTGGAAATTGATGCAGGGGATACTTATGCTTATGATACAGAAAACCTTAAGACGCAGAAGGCCAGGGAAGACGCGGCAAAGGAGAGGATATTTTCCCTGCTCCCTGAAGATCAGAAGACAGAGCTGATCGCCCTGTTTGATGAATTCGAAGAAAACCTTACGGCGGAGTCCCGGTATGCTCATGCGATGGATAATCTGCAGCCACTCATTCTGAATAACAGTAATGAAGGCAGTGACTGGAAGGAACACGGCGTGTCAGCGGGCACTATATATGGACGTCATACAAAGACCCGTCTCGGTTCCGAAAAGCTGTTTGAAGTCGCGGATCAGATCATTCAGGAAAATATCCGCAAGGGAAATCTTCCGGAGTAGCGTCTGGCTTTATGGCCGATGCAGGTAAGGAAGAGTCATTAAAGCAGGCATTATGTGGCCTGCAATGATTTATTTATTCAAATGTCGAAAATAGAATATTGCAAATAAGATATGCATATGTTATACTACTTGTAATATGGAATATGAAATATTTGTTCCATAAAAAGGGTGCTGCCGATAAACGGCTGTCCCATTAATAGTGGCTATAGAAATAGTCGCCTAGTTTGTAGACCGGGGCGGCTATTTCTGTGTTTTATGACTATCATTATACCCGATGGCGTATCCGAGTTTGTGAGGCAGATGAGCACGCCGATGTGGATTAAGTATTTCTATGCATTTTCCCTATCTATAGTACTGCGAAACAGCTGTAATATAACTATACAGTATAATTAATTAGTGAATCTGTATCTCTTAATAACTAAGGGATGAGGATTTAAAAAGTTATGTTGTATTTTTACAAGACAGGCGTATAATAAAGATGTAAGGAATGTAAGAAAATTATTGGTTGAAGGATGGGTAAATACATGGAATCAGCAAAAATTACGTCAAAAGGACAAATAACAATTCCTATTGCGATTCGGCGGTTACTTGGCGTACGGGAAGGGGACAAAGTTCTTTTTGCTGAAGAAGACGGGAAGGTTGTCATTATGAATGCTTCTGCTAGTGCTCTTCGGAAAGCACAGAAAGCATTTGAAGGAGTTGCGGAAGAACTTGGTATCCGGGATGAGCAGGATATAGTAAATATGGTAAAAGAAGTCCGGGCGGAAAGGGATGTTTTGTATAGATGCGAATAATGCTTGAGATCAGTCCGATATTTCCAGGATAGAACGGGGAGCGGCAAACCCTTCCGTAGCAACGCTGGATCGGATTGCCAAGGCGTTGGGAGGAAAGTTGTCCATTATGATTGAATTCCCCGCCAAAGCAATATAGAGGGAGAATGGTTATTGACTTCCAGTGTTGTGTTTGCTAATATAGAAATATAAAAAATTTTACTGCTTACTGATATGCGGTACAGAAATGATTAGGCTGAAAGTATGGTCCTTCGCCGTAAGGCGGGGGACTTTTTCCATAGTGGAGAAATTCAAGACTCGCCTGCGGCTCTGGATTGATTGAGGATGGAGATGAGAAAATGCGTTTAAGAAAAAAGATTTACAGAGGAAGTCTGTTTGTCCCGGTTATAGCTGCCTGCTGGTTGTTCCTGGAGCCATTTGGCATCTATATCAGTGAGATCAATCTTTATCTGTGGCACAGACCGCTTCTGCCCTGTTTTCTTATCTTTATCGCGGCGTGGATGAATTTCTCTCCGTACCGGAACGGCTGCAGGGACGGCAGTGTGTTTGAGCTTCTTTTCAATTTTTTTCCGGTGGAGATTTTGTATACGCTGGTATTTGCCCAGTATCATTTCTTTCTGACGCTGATCCTTTTTCTGATCATCGTGGGTCTGTCACTGACATTCCGGTATTCGCTGCGGAAGGATGAGGCAGGTGGAAAAAGCAGTCGAAGACATGCCAGAAATCTGATGTCCGCCCATCGCTTTTTTGTTTTCCTGGCCGCCGTTCTGCTGGCGGTTCCCAGTATTCTGGCAGTACTTGCCTATGGCCTGAAATCTCCGGTTTATGAAGCCAAAGAAAGTCTTGCTGATGAAATACTTGCCGCTGATGAAACGGAGACATCTTCTGATTCAGAAGCGAACGACAGCATGGAATTTATAAATTGTTTCGATGAGGATACCTGGTCTTCTTTTTCGATTGAAGAGAAAATCACAGTTTTGCAGATGCTGGCGGATTATGAATTTGATTATCTGGGAATGCCTGCGGTTCCTCTTTCTTCCGGGCAGATTAATATATTTATACTGGGGGAGTACGACTCATTGGACAACACCATAAACATTGACATAAAGAATCTCAAAGATTCTGCCGCAAAGGATGCCATGGTGACGCTTCTTCACGAACTGTACCATGCGTATCAGAATTATGTGATCAGCAGCATCGACTGGGATTCCGAGTTTGCGGGGAGCGCATACTTTGCGGGGGCCAGAGAATGGAAAGATAATAATGAGAATTATATCACGCCGGATATGGACTATGACGGGTATGAAAATCAGCCTATGGAGGCTTCGGCGAGAGAGTTTTCAGAAACGGAAAGTTCACGGCTGCTGTCGCTGGCAGGCGCGGCAGATTCATAAAGCAAGGACTCTGCCTTTGTATAAAGGCGGACTTTAATAATGGGAGGGATTATCTATGAGTATTGAGATGAAACAGATACCTTTTAAAGCGCTGATGACACAGGCCATAAAAGAATATACAGAGAAAAAGACGCTGTTCGGCGTGCCGACGGCAGTTGTCCCGGATCCTACCGGAACGCCGCTTTTTCGACAGGCAGCGGGCGGGGAGGATGCGCTTGGAAATTCGTCTGGAGAGAACCTGCAAAGAGTGCCTCTTTTTGGAAAATCTCTGGAGAGCATAGTCGGGCCGGCGGCAGGTCCGCACGCGCAGCTCGCGCAGAATCTGATGGCCGCGTACGCCGCCGGGGGTCGTTTTTTTGAGCTGAAGACGGTTCAGATTCTCTGGGGGGAGCAGCTCGGGATTCAGCGCCCATGTATCTATGTGAGAGACGAGGGTTACAATACGGAATGGTCCACGGAGCTGAGTCCTGTGCAGGCGGCCGAAGAGTACATTAAAGGCTGGCTGGCGATCAAAATTCTGGCGAAGGAATTCGGACTTGGAGATCCGGACGCGTTTGTGTTCAACATTTCCGTCGGCTATGATCTTCCTGGAATCCAGAGCCCTTCGGTTGATCAGTTTATTGAGACAATGAAGGATGCCGGAGACAGCGGGTTCTGGAAAAAGTGCGTGGAGGAGGCGAAGAGCTTTTCTTATCAGAATGTGAGTGCGGAATATATCGATCAGATTTCCCCGCGAATCAGCAACAATGTGACGATCTCCACGATGCACGGATGTCCGCCCGAGCAGATCAAATCCATCGCGGAGTACATGATGCGGGAGAAGAAGCTGCATACTTACATCAAGTGCAATCCGACGCTGGTCGGTTATGAAAAGGCCAGATATTTGCTGGCTGAGGCTGGCTACACGGACATCGAATTTGACCGGGAGCAGTTTGAACACGATATGAAATTGGAAGACGCGGTCTCCATGATCCGGGAACTTCTGGAGATCGGGCAGGAGCTGGGGCTGCGCTTCGGTGTCAAGCTGACCAACACATTCCCGGTGCGGATTACTCGCGGTGAACTGCCAGGGGAAACGATGTACATGTCCGGGAAAGCGCTGTTTCTGCTGTCGATCCATACCGTGGCGATTCTGTCAGAACGGCTGGACGGAAAACTGCCGGTTTCCTATTCCGGAGGAGCAGATCGAGAGAACATCGCTCAGATTTATCAGTGTGGAATTTATCCGATTACGGTTGCCACGGAGCTTTTGAAGCCGGGCGGATACAAAAATCTTTCCCGCCTTGTGGAAAAATGCGCGGACGTCAGTCCAAATCTGGAACGTGTAGATGTAGCCAGGGTGCGGGAACTGGCGGACGCAGCCGCGAAAGATGCGCATTACCGCAGAAAAGACCGCAAAAAGACTGGCGGAAAGGTTCCGCCGTTTGCCTGCGGACAGTGCAGAACCTGCGTGGACGTGTGTCCAAACCGGGCGAATTACTTTGTGGACGGACTGGAAAAGAAAGTGATCCATCTGGACGGGCCGTGTAATGACTGCGGAAACTGTGCGAGCGTGTGCCCGTTTGGATTTCGGCCATATGAAGACAAGTTTGTGCTGTATCCGGATGAGAGGACACTCCGGGAGAGCAGCAGGGACGGTTTTGTGATCCTGCTGGACAGCTATCTGACAAGATATCAGGGAGAAATTTCCGGAGATATCGAACGTCTGCCAGAGGAAGCCAAGGAGCTGATGGATGCGGTGAGAAAGATGGAGCTGGCGCAGTAAGCGGAGGAAAAGAAGATAGTACTATGGCTGTAAGTTGTAGAAAATTGAGGGATCGTTTTGTTGGATAAAAAAATTATGTGAAAGGAATGCGCCAATGACCAGTTATATCCAAAATCCAGCAAAGCTCATCAATACATTTCACCGGTTTCTGGCGTTTGTGCGCTTCCATGATGGCAACAGACCTCTGAGATTTGCACGAATTGTCATACAAAGATGCATATCGTTGATGATGGAAATGATGTGAAAAAGTTATTCAACCAGATAAAAAAGACCATTCGAAAGCAAAAAAATATCAAGTAAAACAGGTAAGACAATTTATATTAAAATATTTGGAGGTGCATAATAATGGCAAAATATGAAATTATTATCTGGTGGAGTAAAGAGGATGACTGTTACCTGGCTGAGGTGCCCGAACTGGCTGGCTGTATGGCTGACGGAGAGACACTGGCAGAAGTGACTGAAGCAGTTGAAGAATCAATCAAACTGTGGATTGAAATAAATACCGAGAGAGGAATTGCTATTCCAGAACCCAAGGGCCGTTTGCTGTACGCATAGTAATCAAAAGTTAGGTAATCAAAGGATGACATCCCATACGCTGTTATACTACAGGGACATTCATGCATTATTCCATGGTATGATGCCAGGGTCAAAAAGTCATGTGTTCCATGTTCACATGGAAAAAAATGACACTGAGACCACAAAAACACCGAAAAGGAGTCATTTTTTATGGAAAAATGTGCGGATTTGAGATATTTTAGGGCGTTTGAACGTCCAGTGGTTCCTGCTTTCCGGCTCGGTCTGTGCTGGCTGCGTATCATCGGCATGCAGTGTCGTTCGCTCAGTATCACCCGGAGTGAAACGGGGATTCGTGAGCACGAAGTGCGAAAAGATCCGTGGTATTATGATGATATTTCGGTTAAGATAAAACGGGGAGGTAAACTATAGGTGATTATTAAAAAAATCAAGCTGGAGAATTACACCGTGTTTGAAAATCTGAATATTGATTTCTGCCCGGGAATCAACATTTTCATTGGGGAAAATGGGACTGGTAAGACTCACATCCTGAAAGTCTTGTATTCTGCCTGCCAGAGTGTCAGCAAAAAAATATCGTTTTCTCATAAGCTGGTTTGTACCATGCTTCCGGATGACTATAAAATTTCCCGGTTGATTACCAGAAAACAGGGAAATCGTAACAGCCTTATCCGTATTACTGCGGGGAAATCAGATGGTGGCCAGGATCGGGCTATAACAATGTCTTTTAACGGAAAGACAAGAAAATGGGATGCTGAAGTCGTTGGTGAAGAAGGCTGGGAACAATCCTTTGCGGGTATAAGCAGTATTTTTATACCTGCAAAAGAAATTCTTTCTCACAGTTATAATTTAAATGCTGCTTCCGAGGTAGATAATGTTCGGTTTGATGATACCTATCTGGATATTATCAATGCCGCAAAAATCGATGTGTCAGCTGGAAGAAACAGTACCGCAAAAGAGGCCATGCTGAAGGCTGTTGAGAAAATGACACACGGAACTGTGCTTTACGATGCAAAGAGGGATGAATTTTACCTGAAAAGAGGAAATTCCAAACAGGAGTTTAATTTGATTGCGGAAGGTATTCGCAAAATGGCACTCTTATGGCAGCTGATAAAAAATGGTACCCTTGAAAAAGGCTCGGTCCTCTTTTGGGATGAACCGGAAAACAATATTAATCCTGCTTACATTCCTGTTATTGTTGAAATACTGCTGGAATTGCAGCGAAAAGGCGTGCAGATATTTGTTGCCACTCATAACTACATGATTGCCAATTATTTTGAGGTAAGAAAAACAGAGCAGGACAGTATTTTGTTTCATTCTCTTTTTCATAAAGATGATGCAGGTGGGATTCAATATGAAAAAGCATCCGGATTTGCAGATTTAAAAGAGAACGCTATCATTTCAGCTTTTGATAAACTTTTGGATGAAATATATGATTTGTGAGGTAGAAACATGCCTGATATTTTGATAGAAGAAAAGGGAAAGTATGGCATCGACTGCAGAAATGCAATATGGGCAAGCGATGAAATTCATAAGATTTATCATTCTTGTGGTTTGCCTGAAATACTCAGTGATGCAGATTTCGTGGTGGAAACTGAGGATGCTATACTTTTGATTGAATATAAGAATGCCAATATACCAGAAGCGCGAACACACGCAGCTGCGGAAAAAGAATACAATCCATTTCAGACAGACAAATTTAATAAAATCGTGAGTAAATTTTATGATTCTTTACATTATTTACGATTGGCGGGAAAAGAGAAACCAGTACACTATATTTTTGTGTTAGAATATCCCAAGGGAGATTCTGCTTCACGAAAGTTGTTGCGGAATCGTTTGAAAAAGCGTTTGCCTTTTCAGCTTCAGAAGCAATTTGATACGGGAATAAAATTGATTGATTCTGTAAGTGTTATGGACATCTCGGAGTGGAATTTAGATATTAATTACAGGCGGTATCCAATTCTGCCAGTATCTCAATTAGGTACATAATTTTAAATGATGAAGAAAGTAATTGTTCTGGGCAGCCCGGGCGCCGGTAAAAGCACATTTGCCCGTAAATTAAGGGACAGGACTGGTCTGCCGCTTTATTATCTCGACATGATATGGCATCGGACGGATAAGACAAATATTACTCAGGAAGAATTTGATGCCAGACTCACAGACATTTTGAAAACGGATGAATGGATCATTGACGGCAATTATGGAAGGACGCTGGAAATGAGGCTGAAAGTCTGCGATACGGTGTTTCTGCTGGATTATCCGCTGGAAGTATGTCTGGCCGGGGTCAGGGAGCGTGTTGGTCAAAAGCGCGAAGACATGCCGTGGGTAGAAGAAGAACTGGATGAGGAATTCTATCAATGGATACTGGATTTTCCAAATGATCAGCTGCCTCGGATCTATCAGCTTCTGGAACAGTATAAGGATGAACGGCAGATCTGTATCCTGCATTCCAGGGCGGAGGCGGATGACTTAAGGATAAGCGCAGGAGGAATTGACTATGATACTTGAAACAGAGAGACTGATTTTGCGCCGCTGGGAAGAAAGCGATGCGGAGGATTTATACAAATATGCCAGAGATCCGGATGTGGGGCCGATTGCGGGATGGCCGCCTCATCTGAATGTCGAGGAGAGCCGCGGCGTCATCAAAAATGTCCTTTGCGGGGCGGAAGATTATGCGCTATGTCTGAAATCAGATAACAGAGCGATCGGGGCAATCAGTCTGAAGCTGAATGGGCACACAGACATGACTGATCGGGATGACGAATGTGAATTGGGCTATTGGCTTGGGAAACCATTCTGGGGACAGGGGCTGATGCCGGAAGCCGCAGGAGAAATGCTTCGCCATGCTTTTGAGGACTTAGGTATGAGCAAAGTCTGGTGCGGATATTATGAAGGCAATGCGAAATCGAAGCGTGTACAGGAGAAGGTCGGCTTCAGGTACCAGTGGACAACCGAGGGCGTGGATGTTCCGCTCATGCACGAGAAGCGAACGGAGCATGTGAATCTGATGACAAGGGAATGGTGGACTTGGGTCAGGCTGCATGATGCTGCCAGGGCAGTACAAAATGGCAGGAAGATATCCGATTATGTGGAAGCGGGCGGTGTTGCCGCCGCAATCCTGTCATCATCCGGCAGGATTTACACAGGTGTTTGTGTGGATACCTGTTCTACGCTTGGTATCTGTGCTGAGCGGAATGCGATTTTCAATATGCTGACCAATGGGGAGCAGGAAATTCAGAAGGTGATTGCCATTATGCCTGACGGACATACGGGAGCGCCATGCGGAGCCTGCAGAGAATTGATGGTTCAGCTTATGCCGAAAAAGTACAAAGATATACAGATTATGCTCGATTATGAGCAGGAAAGAGTTGTCACGCTGGGGGAACTGACACCAGAGTGGTGGATATGAATCTTTATGGTTTTTGCTGACCAGGGGTCTGTTAATTTGTGCCATTCTGTGGGGAAGCACTCAGAGTACTTCCCCGTTCGTTTCGATTACTTTTTTAAAGTTCCATAATTCGTTTTTTGTCCTGGTCGGTAAGTTTTTTCAGCATGCCCGCCGGATCTTTAAATTTGGATAAGAAGATCATGGCCGCGATGATATACGGCTTGAAGCTGGCCTCCTTGTAGAGGGGGACGCGGTAACGGTCAAAGACGGAAGCGTCCACTTCGCCTTCTTTGCAGCTCACGCCGGAGATATCGGCGGGGAGGCAGTGAAGATAGAGCGCTTTGCCGTCTTTCGTGGTCTTCATCAGCTCTTCTGTGCAGGTCCAGTCCTTGTGCTCCGCGTTCTGCGCGAGAAGTTCCTGCTCCAGCTTGTCGATGCCGTCAAAATCGCCGTCGCCGTAAAGATTCGTGCGTTTTTCCATCGCCGCGAACGGCGCCCAGCTCTTCGGATACACAATGTCCGCGTCTTTAAAAGCTTCTTCCATTGAGTTTGTCCGGGTAAAGGAACCGCCGGACGCTTCCGCGTTCTTCTTCGCGATCTCTTCGACTTCCGGCATTACTTCGTAGCCTTCCGGATGCGCCAGCACGACGTCCATGCCGAAGCGGGTGAACAGTCCGATGACGCCCTGCGGGACGGACAGCGGCTTTCCGTAGGAGGGAGAGTATGCCCAGCTCATGGCGACTTTTTTGCCTTTCAGATTTTCCACGCCGCCGAATTCATGGATGACATGGAGCAGGTCGGCCATACACTGTGTCGGGTGGTCGACGTCGCACTGCAGGTTGACGAGCGTCGGGCGCTGTTCGAGAATGCCGCTTTTGTGGCCTTCCGCCGCGGCGTCGATGAATTCTTTCTGGTATGTATGGCCTTTGCCGATGTACATATCGTCGCGGATGCCGATCACGTCCGCCATGAAGGAAACCATGTTTGCGGTCTCGCGGACGGTCTCGCCGTGAGCGATCTGGGATTTCTTCTCATCAAGATCCTGCACCTCAAGGCCGAGCAGGTTACAGGCGGAAGCGAAGGAGAAGCGGGTCCTCGTGGAGTTGTCGCGGAAGATGGAGATTCCGAGGCCGCTGTCAAACACTTTGGTGGAAATATTGTTTTCACGCAGATGACGCAGCGCGTCCGCGACCGTGAAGACGGCTTCCAGCTCGTCGTCCGTCTTATCCCAGGTCCAGAAGAAATCCTCTCCGAACATTTTGCTGATGTCCAGTTTTTCAAGTCTGTCAGTATATTCCTGTATATTCATAGATCCCTTTCCTTTCCTAATCTTCATGATGTTGGGTTAAAAAGTATTTTGCTCCCATCGAAAAATGACTTTTTTTGCCCCCAGCATCTTTTCATTTATTTGTGATAGTTTCCCGGCACAGCCGCATAGAGAGCGGCGCATCTTACCAGATCGGATTTCCACGTGATCTCGTTCGGGGCGTGAGCCTGGCTCTCGGCGCCCGGTCCAAATCCGACGCAGGGGATCTGATAGCGTCCCTGGATGGAAACACAGTTTGTGGAGAAGGTCCACTTGTCCGTCAGCGGGCGGCGGCGTTTTTCCATGGCGTCTTCGTCTCCCTGGCGTTCCTCGCCGAACAGGGCGGCGTGAGCGTCACGCAACGCTTTCACATGGGGAGCATCCTTCTTGTTGATCCAGGTGGGGAAGTAACATTCGGTCGGGTACACCAGTCCGGTCCAGGACGGCCGGTCGTAGGTATACATGGAAACTTTTACGTCGTCTTTGTACTTCTGTACGCTCGGGAGCTGACGGATCTCTTCGAGACAGCTTTCCCAGGTCTCCCCGGCAGTCATGCGGCGGTCAAGCGATACCGCGCAGGAATCTGCGACTGCGCAGCGGGACGGCGACGTATAGAAAATCTGGCTCACGGTGATTGTTCCGCGGCCGAGAAAGCGCGCGTCCTCCCATTCGGTGTTGTATTCCGGCTCCAGCATCTTCACAAGTCCCTTGATCTCATCGTCCGGGCCGCAGCCGTTTTCGTTCAGGGAACGGACGTCCGTGAGAATGTCGGCCATCTTGTAGATTGCGTTGTCTCCGCGCTCCGGAGCGGAGCCATGGCAGGATACGCCGTGTACGTCCACGCGGATCTCCATGCGGCCGCGATGTCCGCGGTAGATGCCGCCGTCGGTCGGCTCTGTGGAGACGACAAACTCAGGCGTGACGCCGAGCTCGTTGTGGATGTACTGCCAGCAGAGTCCGTCACAGTCTTCCTCCTGAATCGTGGCAGTTACCAGAATTTTTGTATCTTCCGGGATAAGGGAGAGATCCTTCATGATCTTCACTCCGTAGATGGCGGAAACGACGCCGCCTTCCTGATCGGAGCTTCCGCGTCCGTAAATGATGGAATCTGTCTCATAACCCTTGTAGGGATCTTCCCTCCAGTTTTCGATATTTCCGATGCCTACCGTGTCGATGTGTCCGTCGAACGCGATGATCCTGCTGCCGGTTCCCATCCATCCCAGGCAGTTTCCCATGGGGTCGATCTCCACTTTGTCAAAACCCAGTTTCTCCATTTCCTCTGCACAGCGCCGGATCACGCCTTCTTCTTCGCAGCTTTCGCTCGGAATTGCGATCAGGTCGCGGAGAAAGCGGGTCATGTCTTCCTGGTACGACTGGGCAGCTTCTTTGATTTTACTGTAGTCCATATGATTATCCCTCCCATTTTTTTGCCCTGTGATGCAGGGCGTTATCAGTTATAGTTCACTTCATTTCATTTCCATTTTTGCCCCAGGTATTCTAACTTTACCATAGAAAATATCTTTTGGGAAGAAAAAAACTTTTATAGGGAACGACAAAACGATTTTTGTTTTGCTCGTTCCCTGCGCCGAATTTGTGCCGCTCAAGCGGCATTTTTCCGCTTCAAATTCGTGCGCATCCCCCGGAGGGTTTATAGCAAACGGCAAATATTTTTGTCGTTTGCTATAAGACGGATACGGAAAAACTGCGTTAGACTTTCCTGTATCATGCCGACAGTTTCCAGGCGGCGTCTTGTCAAAACATCGCGAAAATGATATATTTAATGGCAGGATTGTGGGGTGCTGAACGTCCGGTGGTTCTCGCCTTCCGGCTCGGTCCGCGCTGAGCGCGTGCCACTGGTACGCAGCGCCGTTCGCTTAGGTACCGACCGCAGCAGAGTGGAGATTGCGGAAACGCGAAGCAATCCGTGGACTTATTATGAGAAAGACCGATAAACAGAAAACAACATAAATGTAGAAAAGGAGAAACACTGATGATTGATCTGAGCAAAAACATGACCGGACTTCGGAATAATATTGAGAAGGCAAGAGAAAACGGCATCATTATTCCGACAATTTACCAGATGCAGCATCCGGAGACGATTCCGGAGGAAATTCAGGAGAAACTGAAAACGGTAGGACTCTGGGACGTGAATCCTCTGAATCTGTTTCGGATCACCTGGAAAAATGAGCCGAAGGAGACTGGCGGCCTGTATCAGAAGACACCGAATTATATTGAATTTCCGCCCGAGCTGACTGGCGTGCCGTGTCGCATCGTGGCCATGGTTGGAAAATGGTTCCCGACGGGCTGTCACAAGGTGGGGGCTTCCTTTGGCTGTCTGGCGCCGCGTCTGGTGACCGGCCAGTTTGACGTGAAGAAACATAAGGCCGTCTGGCCGTCCACCGGCAATTACTGCAGGGGCGGAGCTTTTAATTCAAGGCTGCTTGGGGCGCAGGGAGTCGCGATCCTTCCGGCGGAGATGAGTCGGGAGAGATTTGACTGGCTGCATTCGATCGGCGCGGAGGTAATCGCGACGCCGGGATGCGAGTCCAACGTGAAAGAGATTTTTGACAAGACGAACGAGCTGAAGCAGGATCCGCAGTATATGATCTTCAACCAGTTTGAAGAGATGGGAAATCCGCTCTGGCATTATAATGTCACCGGCAATGCACTTGCGGATGTTTTCGAGGCGATCCGCCGTCCGGGTGATCGTTTTGCGGGCGCGTGCTTCACGTCCGGTTCTGCGGGAACACTATCTGCGGGCGACCGTCTCAAGGAGCTTTATCCGAATCTGAAGCTCGGCGTGGGCGAGGCGCTTCAGTGTCCGACCATCCTGAATAACGGATTCGGCGGACACCGCATTGAAGGCATCGGAGACAAGCATATCCCGTGGATCCACAATGTGAAGAACACGGATATGGCAATCGCCATCGACGACGAGGATTCCCAGCGTCTGCTGCGTCTGTTCAACACGCCGGAAGGACAGGCTTATCTGAAAGAGGAGCTGCACCTGGACGACGAGCTGATTGAGAAGCTGACCTGGCTTGGCATTTCCGGCATTGCGAATGTCCTCTGCTGTATCAAGATGGCAAAATACTATGAGCTTACGGAAAGAGACGTGGTGGGAACGGTTCTCACGGACTCCGCAGTCATGTACGGGAGCCGGATCGAGGAGCTCAACGAGATGTACGGAGCTTACACGCAGGTGGCGGCGATGCTTGATCACCAGCTTCATATGCTTGGCCTCAAGACCGATAACATGCAGGAGCTGACTTATCAGGACAGAAAACGCATCCACAATCTGAAATATTACACCTGGGTGGAGCAGCAGGGCAAGACAGCTGAGGAGCTGGACGCGCTCTGGTACGATACGGAAAACACCTGGGACGCCGTGCACGCGCAGGCGAAGGAGCTGGATGAGCTGATACGCGAATTTAACCAGTTTTAACAAAAAATACGGGGATTTTTTACCTCCGCAGGTGTGAAGAGATGAATTGGAAGAAATAAATGTAAAGTCAGTGACGGCGGGTAAAACCTGGTGTTCCTCACTAATATGGGAGTAAACTGTGCATTGTGGAACGTTGCTGCTGGTTCGAAGCGGACAGTAACATAGGATGAGGTCGTATTCCCTGAAATTACCGAATGTGAATTGAAACAAACAGATAAATAGATTAAAAACGGAGAGGCTGGGAAGCACTATGATGAAGCATGTGCTGGGTGCGCAGTGCACCCACTGCGGGAAAATGTGGGAGGCCAGGCCGGACATCACGGTCTGCCCTTCCTGCGGGGGACTGCTGGATATCAAATATGATTATGATTCAATTCGAAAAGAAGTGAGCCATGAAGTCATGGCGGACCGCGCAGAACAGTCCATGTGGCGGTACATGGAATATCTGCCGGTTCAGGGAAAAGGAAAGAGACCAAAGCTTCGCGTCGGCTGGTCGCCGTTCTACCGGGCGGATCATCTGGCAGAAGTTCTCGGTGTGAAGACGCTGTATGTCAAGGATGACGGCGTAAATCCTACCGCGAGCTTGAAGGACCGCGCGTCGGCGATGGCGGTTGTGAAAGCGGAGGAAGCGGGCGCTGGGATCATCGCCTGTTCTTCCACAGGGAACGCGGCTTCCTCCCTCGCTGGAAATGCGGCGGCTGCGGGTTTTGAAACTTATATCTTTGTCCCGTCGAGAGCGCCGAAGGGGAAGGTTTCGCAGCTGATGATCTTCGGAGCACATGTCATCAGCGTCAAAAGCAGCTATGAGGATACGTTTTGCCTTTCTGAGGAGGCGATCGCGCGGTATGGCTGGTATAACCGGAACGCCGCGATTAATCCGTTTCTCATGGAGGGGAAGAAGACGGTTGCTCTGGAGATCGCGGAACAGCTTGGCTGGAAGATGACAGATTATGTGGCGCTCTCTGTGGGAGACGGCTGTACGATTGCCGGTGTGTGGAAGGGATTCAAGGATCTCTATGAGACCGGGATGATCGATCGTCTGCCCCGGCTGATCAGTGTGCAGGCCGAGGGATGCTGTCCGCTGAACCGGGCGATCGCCGAGAACCGTCCGTGGGAGCCGATGGAAGAGAACACGCTTGCGGACTCGATCGCTGTCGGAGTTCCGCGGAACGCGGAGAAAGCGCTGAATGCGATCCGTGAGTCGAACGGCGTTGTCGTCAATGTATCGGATCAGGAAATTCTGGATGCGGCAAAGCTGCTCGGAAGGACCTGCGGCGTGTTTGGAGAGCCGGCCGGGGTCGCGGGCACAGCTGGAGTGAAGAAGGCACTGGAGCTTGGGCTGATTCCGTCGGACTCCTCTGTGGTCAGTATTGTGACAGGAAATGGACTGAAGGACACGCCGAACGCGATCCGGGCAGCAGGCGAGCCGACGGAGATCGGACCGGACATGGAGGAGCTGCTGGCGGTTATGGACCGGCTGTGAGTATATCAGAGAAAAGCGCTGTCTGATCGTGTGACGGAATTCTGCGGAAGTTTACGGACAGTATTGCTGATTATGTTTTGTGCTGACTGAGACGGTCAGAGACAGGGGATTGAAATGAAGATATTATTAAAGAATGGAACCGTTGTTTCCGGCAGCGGGACTTCCGTGCAGGATATCCTGATCGAGGATGAGAAGATTATCCGCACTGGCGTGATCGAGGAAGCGGAGGTTTGCCCGGATGAAGTCAGGGACATGAGCGGAAAATATCTGTTTCCGGGTTTTATCGACGCGCATACGCACATGGATCTGGAGGTTTCCGGCACGGTGACCGCCGATGATTTCCGCACGGGCACACGCGCGGCACTCGCCGGAGGGACGACGGTCATTATTGATTTTGCGACGCAGAACAAAGGGGAGACGCTGAAAGAGGCGCTTGCCAACTGGCAGAAAAAAGCGGCGAAAGGCTGTTCCTGCGATTATGGATTCCATATGGCGGTCTCCGACTGGAACGATGCTGTGAAAGCGGAGATTCCGGAGATGATCAAGGAGGGGATCACGACGTTCAAGCTGTACATGACGTATCCGGCCATGCGGCTGAACGATGGAGAATTGTATGAGGCGATCCGCGCATTTTGGGAGTATGGCTGCTTTGCGGGCGTGCACTGTGAGAATGCGGATTTGATCGACGCGAAAATCCGGGAAGCGAAAAAAGCGGGACGTTTTGGCCCGGAGAATCATCCGAAGGTGCGTCCGGATACACTTGAGGCGGAAGCGGTACATCGTCTGATGGTGATCGCGAAGCTGGCAGGTGCGCCGGTTATGGTGGTGCATACGTCCGGCGCGAAAGCGCTTGAGGAGATCCGAAAGGCACGCCGCAGCGGCCAGACGGTTCTGTCCGAGACCTGTCCGCAGTATCTTCTTCTCGACGAATCTGTCTATGAAAAGAAGGATTTTGAGGCCGCGAAATATGTGTGTTCGCCGCCCATGCGCGCCCGGGAGAATCAGGATGTCCTGTGGAAAGCGATTGCGGACGGGGAGATTGATATTCTCTCCACGGATCACTGCAGTTTCACGATGGAACAGAAGCGCATGGGAGAGAGTGATTTCACAAAGATTCCAAACGGAATGCCCGGCGTGGAGAACCGCGGAGAACTGATCTTCCATTACGGCGTTCTGCAGGGAAGGATTTCCCCGGAGATCATGTGCAGGGCTCTTTCGGAAAAACCGGCAAAGTTATATGGTCTGTATCCGCAAAAAGGAGCGCTCCTTGTGGGAAGCGATGCGGACATTGTTGTAATGGATCCGAAGAGGAAAAAGACGATCACCGCTGCGGACCATTATTATAATATGGACTATTCACCGTATGAAGGTTTTGAACTGGACGGCAGTATTGAGGAAGTGTATCTGCGCGGTGCATTGTCAGTAAAAGATGGAAAAGTGATTTCAGAAAATCAGGGCAGATATCTGCGCAGAAATTTGCCGGAGCTGCAGGGCTGAATTTGATTGATCTGACAAGGTTGAATTAGATTGATAACAACCTTTCATCGTGTGTGGTTTCTATTGTTTAACAGGAAAAGAAAAGACGGGGCTGTCGGAAAATATCTGGTGGAATAAGTTCCTTGCTGATATATTTTCCGACAGCTCCGTTTGCAATGGTACGCCCGTAACGCTCCGTCACGGTAGTGCCAGGCATGGAAATTTGATTTATATCCCGCGTGTGGGCTTCATGAAAGAATCTGAATCAGCTTTCCTGCCCTTCCGGGATCAGAATGTTCAGCAGGATAGCGACAAGCGCCGCCGGCACGATTCCGGATCCCCCAAAGATAAGCTGTACATAGTACGGGAAGAACGCGGTGGCCGAGCTGTTGGAACCGAGCCCGTAGCCAAGGCCGAGAGCGACGGAGATGATCGTGATCTCACGGGCAGTGATCGGATGCTTTGTCACGAGCTGAATACCGGAAACCAGGATGGACGCGAACATCATGACTGCGGCACCGCCAAGCACAGCCTGCGGCATGATGGACATGATCGCGGCAATCTTGGGGCAGAGCCCGCAGAGGATGAGGAACACCGCGCCGCAGGAGAGGGCGGTCCGGTTTACGACCTTTGTCATGGAGACAAGGCCGACGTTCTGGCTGAACGAGGTATTCGGAAGAACGCCGAACAGCGCGGCAAAGGTAGAGCCAAGGCCGTCGCAGATCACGCCGCCCGAAAGCTCGGAATCCGTAGGCTCGCGGTCCATGCCGCCTTCGATGCATCCGGAAATATCTCCGACCGTCTCGACAGCGGTCACGATAAACATGATACCGATCGGAAGGATCGCGCGGAAATCAAAGATCGGCCTGATTTCTGACAGCTTGCCGAATCCAATGAAGCTCGGAAGGGAAAACCACGCGGCCTCTTTTACCTGCTGGAAATTTACGACCCACGCGTAAGTATACTCAGCGCCGTCGACAGTTACTCCGGTATTCGGAAGAACCAGAGTCATAATAATGGCGACGATATAGCCGGCAATGATGCCGATCAGGATGGAAGCGGTGCTGAGCATGCTCTTCGGATTTGTAAAATGCTTCAGAACCAGAATGACGATCAGAACCACCATACCGATAAAAAGGTTGGGGAGAGAGCCGAAATCCTTTGTTCCGGAACCGCCCGCGATGTAGTTGATGCCGACCGGGATCAGAGAAAGGCCGATCGCCATGACGACGCAGCCTGTGACAACCGGCGGGAAAAAGCGGCGCAGCGGCTTTAAGCAGGCGCCAAGCACACCTTCAAAGATACCGCCGATGATGCTCGCTCCCATGATTGCTCCGTAGCCGATCACACCGGAACCCATGATTGCCGCGACGCTCTGCATGACTCCGAGGAAGCCGGAAGAGGTACCCATAATGATCGGAACCTTGCCTCCGCACGGGCCGATGGAAAACAGCTGTACTAAAGTGACGATGCCGGCGATCAGCATGGCATTCTGAAGAAGCGCGGTGCGCAGCGCTCCGAAACCGGCGTCCGCGGTCAGGCCGCATGCCCCCATGATAATGATCAGAGGCGTCAGATTTCCGACGAACATCGCCATAACGTGCTGCAGTCCGAGTGGTATCGCCTGACTCAGCGGGAGCTTTCCGTTGAAGTCGAATACAGCCGGATTTGTTTCATTTGGTTTAAGATTTGCCATAATGTTTCTCCTTTCCGTTCGTAATGGATCTGAGTCGGGCAGGAGGCGGTTTTTCCCCTGTCCGTCTGCGCGGCCTGCATGCTGCGTTGGCAGCTGATTTCCATATGCGGGCCTGCGCATGGAAAAGGGGGCATGGATTCCACCATGCCCCCTTGCAATAATATTACAAAACCAATACTATTGTTATCAATTCTAACAGAAATCAGAGACTCTGTCAATATTTAAAAGATACTGCTGCATTTTCTTTCATTTCAAAAAGACAGATATTAATGAAATTTTAACAATTTCTCAGTCAAATATCTATAAATGCATTTGAATAATCTGGTAAAATAAAGCACCTGGCATGAGAGGGGGAAACGATATGTCAGACAAGATCATGATTGTAGACGACGAGCGGGAGATTGCCGATCTGGTTGCGCTCTATCTTGAAAATGAAGGTTTCACTGTTTTCAGGTTTTATACGGCGGAAGACGCCCTCGCCTGTATCCGTGAGGAAACGCTGGATCTGGCGATCCTGGACATTATGCTTCCGAATACGAACGGTCTGCAGATCTGCAAAAAGATCAGGGAAAATCATCACTATCCCATCATTATGCTGACGGCAAAAGGGGAAGAGACGGATAAGATCACAGGACTGACTCTTGGAGCGGATGACTATATTACAAAGCCTTTTCGTCCTCTGGAACTGGTAGCGCGGGTAAAGGCGCAGCTTCGAAGATATAAAAGGTACAATGCGGCGGAACACGAAAGACAGGAAGATATTCTGACATGTGCGGGACTGGTTCTGAATATCCGGACGCATGAGTGTATCCTGAATGAAAAACTCTTGCCGCTCACTCCTACGGAATTTTCTATCCTCCGTATTTTGTGTCAGCAAAAAGGAAAGGTAGTCAGTTCCGAAGAACTGTTTCATCAGATATGGGGAAACGAATACTTTAATAAAAGGAACAACACAATCACGGTTCATATCCGGCATCTGCGTGAGAAAATGGGGGATTCTTTTGAGGAACCGAAATATATAAAGACAGTCTGGGGGTGCGGATATAAAATTGAAGTCTAAAGGCGGGGCGATTCTGCGGCTGCTTCTGCTGTGCGGATGCAGCATTTTTATATGTGATATCATCTATTATTTTGTGGACCATGTGTGCAATGGAACTTTTGTTGACTGGTTTATGGCGCACTATATGTATGAACACTATGATATTTATGGAGGGAAAGAGATGTTTGTACGGGAACCTTTCTGGCCCCGTATAAAAGGCCTGCTCACTGCGGCTTTGTTCGCGGCTTCTGTGCTCCTGGCAGTTATTGTATTTACGGCCTCTTATTTCCGTGCGAAGGCGGAGCGTAAAAAGACAGTCACGGAAATAAGCGGGGAAATACAGAACTATATGCGGCAGAATGGAGGAGGCCAGGATATATTTAAAAAGGAATATGCGGAGGTTTTTGCGCAGATGTCGGAGATCAGATCCATGATGCAGCAGCATGAACAGATATTAAAAGAAGAAGCGGCGAGAAAAAATGATATGATTACTTATCTGGCGCATGACCTGAAGACCCCGCTGACCTCAGTGCTCGGCTATTTGAGCCTGCTGGCGGAGGTTCCGGATATGCCGGCAGAACAGAAAGCAAGATACGTGAATATTGCTTTGGACAAGGCGCAGCGGCTGGAAAAGCTGATCAACGAGTTTTTTGATATTACAAGGTATAATCTGCAGCAGGCGGAACTGGAGGAAGAAGAGATCGACCTCTCGTATATGCTGGTGCAGATGACAGATGAATTTTATCCGCTTTTGAATGCGCATGGAAATACGGTAAATCTGCAGACGAATGAAAATATACTCATCCGGGGAGATCCGGTCAAGCTGGCGAGAGTGTTTAATAATATTTTGAAAAACGCGATTGCGTACAGCTACCGGGAGACAGTGATTGATGTCTGGACGGAATGTGAGGAAAATGAGGTTCGGATCTGCTTTCGCAACAGAGGAAAAACGATCCCTGCCAGAAAGCTGGATTTTATCTTTAAAAAATTTTTCCGGCTGGATGAAGCCAGGACGAGCGACACCGGAGGTGCCGGGCTGGGACTTGCGATTGCAAAAGAGATCGTTTCCCTGCATGGGGGAACCATAACGGCGGAGAGTGCGGAAGAACTGACTACATTTTGCGTATCTCTGCCGTCGGGAGGACTGGAGAAACACGAATGAAAACATAATCTCCATGTTTTCTTAATCTTTTCTCAGGATTTAAACAACGGAATATTAAAGTACAGACATCTTCTGTCCGGTAAAATAATTGCTGAACAGGAGATGTTTTTTATGCGCAGGCCCGCACATGGAAATCAGCTGCTGGCGCAGCATGCGGGCCGCGCGGCAAGAAGGAGGAAAAACCGCCTCCTGCTGATCGCAGGCCCGGGCAGGGAAATCAGCTGCTGGCGCAGCATGCGGGCCGCGCGGCAAGAAGGAGGAAAAACCGCCTCCTGCTGATCGCAGGCCCGGGCAGGGAAATCAGCTGCTGGCGCAGCATGCGGGCCGCGCGGCAAGAAGGAGGAAAAACCGCCTCCTGCTGATCGCAGGCCCGGGCAGGGAAATCAGCTGCTGGCGCAGCATGCGGGCCGCGCGGCAAGAAGGAGGAAAAACCGCCTCCTGCTGATCGCAGGCCC
>CANQAR010000021.1 GCA_947588845.1 uncultured Lachnospiraceae bacterium | reverse complement strand
GCACAGACCACGGATTGTAGATTTCCTGTCTGCCAAACAGATAACCATTATACCATTTTCTCAGTTCTTCCAGGGAACCTGCTTTTCCGTAATAATTGGCAATTGTCGAAACTTCCTCTTCTGTAAAACCAAAATAAGAAGCATATTTTTCATCCAGCACAGTATTAACTGCCAGATTATTCAGACCACTGAAAAGGCTTTCCTTTGCAATACGCAGAACTCCCGTGAGAATGCCAAACTCCAGATTTTCATTATCTTTAAGAACTGCTGAAAACAAGTTGCGCATAAAACCGGTCACCTGATTATAATATCCGTTCAGATATCCCTGCTGAATCGGCGTATCATATTCGTCTATGATGACAATCACTTTACACTTATAATGGAAAGAAAGCATATAGGACAGTTCACCAAGTGCGTTCTGACATCCTGCTTCTGACACTTTTTCATTCAATATGCTGGAAAAATATTGTTTTTCTTCGTCCGGAAGAGTTTTACTGTCCAGCAGTTCCCGATGTCTCCGAAATTCTTTTTTTATCACATACCGAAGAGCCTGATACATATCCTCCCATTTTTCATAATGGGTATCCTTAAAGGAAAGATAAATAACCGGATATTTTCCCTGATACTGTCTGTATACATCATCCTGATTCCAGATCATTTTTTCCTGAAAATACACCGAGGTATCTTTTTCTGTCTTCTCAAAAAAGGTTTTTACCATATCCATCATCAGAGTTTTCCCAAAACGCCTTGGACGAGTGAATAAATAAACCTTACTGTGGTCATCCAGAATATCTTTAATAAACAAAGTCTTATCAACATAATAACATTCTGTAACGGCCTCCTTATAAGAAGTGATGCCTATCGGGCAGGGAAGAATTTTCGTCGTCCTTGGCTTTGCCATCCCAGCTGACATATTTTCCTTTTTTATCGTTTCAGGAACCGCCGCATCCTCCGGAACCATCCAGTACCGTCCCATTTTCTCGGCGCCTTTTATTTCTCCGGCCGCGCAAAACTGTGCAATCCGACGCGGGGAAACCTGCCACCTGTCTGCCATTTCCTTTAAACGAACCAGCATATTCAGGCTCTCCTTTCCTGATTTTGTACCTATTTTAATATTTTTTCCGGTGATTGTCCATATGACCACTGAAAACAGGCGAAGATTTGGTTACAGTTCACACCCCAATGTCATGATGCTGAGGTCAAAAGGTATTTTGCCCCCATGATGCCACGGATTTCTCCGCACTTCGTACTCACGAAATCCTGAAAACCTTGTACCTCATATGGAATCCAGAGTTCTTGCAGAGCTTAAAAAAACATATCCCGGACGTATTGAGCAGGACGAATCCAGTCTGCCGGACGCACTGACCGAGAATGACTTCAGAAGTTACTGGACCAGCACGGAAATGTATGAAGCGCTGCAAATCTACATTGATCTGGACCTGGACGGCTTAAGAGAAGCTGTCGCCATAATGCTCGGAGGCGAATGCTTTGAAGTCGACACCGGATCTTTTCAGAATGACATGACGACTTTTAAAAGCCGGGATGATGTGCTCACGCTGCTGGTTCATCTGGGATATCTCGTTTACGACGCTTCCCGGAAATCCGTTTTCATTCCCAACCAAGAAGTCCGGGAAGAATTTGTGCGCTCCGTCAAAAGCGGATTTTTTTCAGGCATTCCTTCTGAGATTTTCATGATTCTCTGGAGCCTTTTTTCCGGCTCCAGATTTTCATAGATTACCTGACACTGCCTTTATTCAAACTTCCTGTTTGCCATTCCCGAACATTTCTCCTCATAGTACCTCTCAACCTCTTCCTTTCCTATTGTACACGGCACCACCGGCGACAGCAGATCCACCTTCCCCTTCCTTTGCAGCTGTACATTCTCATAAGCTTCTCCTCCCGTCGCCTTTCCGTCTTTCTTCGTCCGAAACAGCCTCAGATAAGACTCATATCCTTTTACTTCTTCTGTCAGGCCTGCACGTTCCAGTCCCACAAAAATCGCGCATGATCTCGCCTGGCTGTTCAGCGCCTTCGTGGCCAGATCCGTGAACGCCGTGTATCCTCCCTCCAGAAGCTTCTCCTTCACCTTTTCATTCTCCGGTTCCAGCAGGGCGTTCAGATACAGGAAATCATAGAACTGGGAAATATGATATACCGGGGCGTAAAATTCCATCCCGTCAAAAAGATATTTATACGAATGCAGACCTTTTGCCTTCTCTTTCACTTTTTTCTTACATTCCTTACCCGGAAGGAGCAGATACTCCGGAAACGGTCCCACGGTTCCCTCCTCCGATTCGTAGACCCGGGACGACTGAAAAGCACTCTCCACAGAAGTAAGACCCTTCTCTGTCCTCTTACGGAGATTCATCGCGCTCAGTTCCGTCCCCAGCGAAGAAAAAGAAGAAGAAGAAACCTCAAGGGGCCTGTATTCCGGATATTCAGCGAGGAAATTCCCATGCAGGCCAATCTGACATTTCCTCTTCTGCGACAATGCAAATCCTCCGAACCAGTCAAACTTCACCTGAATCTCCTCAAAAAACGGATACTCTGCTTTACTGATAAATACACTTCTGACTGTCATTCCTGTTTCCTCCTGTTTTGTTTATTTTTGATGAACTCATTATCTCAAAAAAGAAACTTTCTTTTTTGTAAAGCATATCTGCCTCTGTGGGGCAGTCAGGCTGCCATCCCCTGACGTCTTCAGCAGCGCCAGGTCTCTGTTGGGATACTATAAGCGGTTCCAACCCCGCTCAGGCTGGTATTTTATTTTTTATATTCCTGCTACAGCGGCATTTCTCCTTTCCTGTCCTTTCCCGGCAGAGATACGCCGTTCATACTGTCTTGTTATTTTTTTGTAAATTTCATTTTCCCGAATATTATAGCGTTTTCCCATCAGCGGCTTCGATCCTCTCCGGAAAAGGATCTGATCTCCGATTTTCATATACAGAATATCCTCCAGAGGCTTATTGGCCCTCTCTGAGATGTTTCTGGCTGTTGAAAGATCATTACTTCCCAGGAACACATAGCTGTCACAGTTGTTGATGATCGTGGTCGCCGCGTCAGAGCCATAAAGTGAAGTGAGCTGAGATTCACTCTGGATCAGCAGCGTTACCGATATTCTCTTTTCCCGGAAAATACTTATATATTCCTGCATCATGGGAACGGGACATCCCGTGGCAAAGTCATCCGCCAGCAGGTGAACCGGTACAGGCAGCATACCGTCGGTCTGTTCCTCGCCAAATTCAAATAACTGTTTGAAAGAATGAGCGTAAAACATGTTGATAAAGCAGTTCAGGCTGGGATTTACCGGACTGGATGTCACAAACAGAGCGGTTCTGGCCGAAGCCAGTTTTTCAAAATCGACTTTCTGTTTCATGCGGAACATTTTTCGAAGTTCCGGTGTAAATACCGAGTCAACCGTTGTATTTAAGGTCCCGAAGACGCAGCTTGCCGTCTTTATTGGAAGCCTTCTAAAACTCTTCCAGTTGGAAACTGCAAAATTGGAGGGATCTTTTTCTTCCAGAAGATCAAATTTCCTGTCATAATTTGTGCTGATCTGCCCGAAGCTCTCTTCGAATGTAAGATGGTCCAGCATTTCCAGTACGTCCCCAAACGTCGCTCTGTCCCTGGATATCAGTACGTACGTAATGATTGCCGCAAAGAGAGAAGTAGCCGCTTCATCCCAGTAAGGATCCGCAGTGGAGTTCTCCTTCTTAGGATTTGCCAGCACGATACTTCTTGCCACGAATGTAATATCCTGGTAACTGTTGATGAAATCCAGCGGATCATACGCGATATTGCCCCGCTCCGGATGCACAAAATCCAGATCCCAGATTTCGTATCCCCGCTTCTGCAGCAATGGGCCGTATTTGTTTACGATCCGGCGTTTCGTTACCGTAGCGATAATGCTCCGCTCATGCGTTTCAAGCAAAAACGGCTCCGAGATACTCATCGTCTTGCCGGAACCGGATCCTCCGACCACGAGAACATTGTTATTGATACCAGTTACTTCAGGATCCGTACTGAATACACATTTGGGGCCGTCTCCGAGAATCACTCTGTCTGCTTTCATCCTTAATCCTCCGTCATCTCCGAAAAATGAATTACTCTGTCCATCCATTTGAAATCTGAAATTATCGCCTGGAATCATTCTGTCTGTCTTCGTTTTTAATCCTCCATCAGTTCTGAAAAGCGAACCACTCTGTCCGCCAGTTTAAAATCAATCGCCTCCTCCGGAGAAAAATAATGGTCGAAGCCTGTCTCCTCATCAATCTCTTCCTCGGATTTTCCGGTATGCAGCGCGATCAGTTTATTCAGCTTTCTTTTTGTCTCCAGAAGGCTGTCGGAAATACTCCGGATGCTCGACGCGTTTCCGCTCACCCTTCCGCCGAGCAGCGGCTGGTGCAGCATAAGCTCACTGTTCGGAAGCATCAGCCGTTTTTTCGCGCAGACAAACAGAACCGCTCCCATACTGTACGCTTTTCCCATACACACCGTTCTGACAGGCGCTCTGGAACCAACAATCGCGTCATACATAAGCAAACCGCTGTTGATTTCCCCTCCCGGACTGTTGATCAGACAGGTGATCACTTCGTCAGATTCACTGTTCAGCCAGAGAATCTTTTTTACAAATTCGATCGCTGTGTTCTCCGTGATCTCTCCTTCAATAAAAATCTTTCTGTCGCTCAGAAGCTTCGATTCCACCGGGACCTGAGTAATTCCACTGCTCGATCTGACAAGTACGTTCATTTACGTAGTACCTCCTTTAAAACTGATTTTTTCTTTTGCAGTTTCCGGGATATCCCTCACATTTTTTCTCACCTCCCTGATTACTTCTCTATGGATACCATACAGAAATTTATTTTTTCTGCAAAGATCGAGCAGGGGAGTGGTCTTCTTTCCTGCTCGCGCGACCCGCGTGCTGCGTCAGCAGCTGATCTCCCTATGCGGGCCTGTGATTCGAGTAAGAGACAGCTTTTCCTCCTGCTCGTCTGTGCTAGTTTCCCTGCCTGGACCTGCGCAGAGAGAAACAAGGCTGCGAAAAATGGTTTATAAACAATACCATTTTTTCACAGCCCTGTTTCAGCGCCGCTAACCGTACTTGGCGCCGCAAAGTTTTCTGCAGGTCTGCTGTTTTTTATATGCACACGGATGATAAAAACATTAAACCATATCCTACAACAAATAAAAAACAACCCAACAATCCATGACTTTATACAATTACCCATTCTCCAATGGAATCTGTTATTTATAGAACTTTTAGCAGTCCTGCACGGAAAAAATCAACACCCCGGCGGCGTTCGCCGGACACACGTCCTAAAGAACCGGCTTCGCGCCGCAAACGTGTGATGGCTCACCGCCCATAGAAATCAAATGCAAAAGAGCTTTACAGATCAGATATCCGCCTCGAACATCTCCGTCTGATTGTAGCGGTCAAGTGCCATCTGCATCTGCATGATCTCTTCTGAAATCTTCTCGTAATCCTCCTTCACCTTGTCAATATCATAGTTCGTGTACTGGTACTCCGGAACTGACTTTTTAGGCAGGTATCTGCCGGATTCCACTCTCGTCTTCGGAAGTTCCCGGCGCATGTTGTTCAGAATTGACTTCCTTTTGTTCAGCTGGGACATCCGGATGAGGATCATGTCAACGCTCATCTCCTGGCCGTTCACCGGGATCCGGGCAGCAATATTGCTCCTGTTGAGCGCATGCTTGATTCGGCAGATCTTTTCATCGATCGCCGCAACTGCCGCAGACGTCTCTTCATAGTCATATTCCGGGATAACCGGCGTCTCATCCACAGCAGCCGTGTACAGGATGGAACTTTCCTCTTTGCCCAGAATATATGATTTTTCATCTTCAAGTGCCTTGATCATCTTATTTGCGTATGCTGATGTTATTTTCATCCGGTTCCTCCTTCATTTATCTTTGCGAAAATCTGAATTTCTGCACATCCCCGCGAAACATATATTCGATACCAGCCGTTCTCTGATCCATACCGGCCTTTCTGAAATTTATAATAACACTGCTGCTTTCACATGTCATTCTACCAGCAGTTTAATTCCTGATTTTTTTCCTGAAATTTTCCATATCCAGCCACAAGTCCTGCCCGCCGCACGGCCCGTATGCTGCGTCAGCAGCTGATTTCTCTGCCCGGGCCTGCGCACAAAAGCCGCTGCAGCCCCTTTTTCAGGAATTGCAGCGGCCCTTTTTATTCTTTCTTTTTTGCTTATTTTCAGATTCTGCAGCAAATATCAAATACTGTTCTCATTTGCTGTAAAACATTCACGCCTGCACTGTGAAGTTTTCCTGTCAATCGATCCTTATCCTTCGATTGCGATCAGCTTCTTCTCCTCCACCTGCGGCTTCCTCGCATCCATCTTCGGAATCAGAAGCTTCAGAACTCCGTTCTCATACTTCGCGTGGATATCTTCCTGCTTAATGTCCTCTCCCACATAGAAGGTTCTGCTCAGGCTGCCCGCGTAGCGCTCTCTGCGGACGTATTTCCCGCTCTTCTTCTCCGTCTCTTTATCCAGGCCTTTCGCCGCGCTGATCACCAGATATCCGTCCTTCAGCTCCAGCGACAGTTCCTCTTTCTTAAAGCCCGGCAGCTCTACATCCACCTCGTAGTGGTCATCATGCTCCTGCACATCCGTCTTCATCATGTTCGCCGCACGGTTCCCATACAGATTCTTCTGGGCTTTCTGCACTGCCTTATCATCCCATGTTGGGAAATTGAAAAAGTCATCAAAAAATTCATCAAATAAGTTCTCTCCAAAAATGCTCGGTGTCAACATAGGTCATCTCTCCTTTTCTTTATAATAATCAGTGAATGAATTTGTTCCATCCATTTCGCACTGGCCGTACACTGTATCTCCAGTCATCTTTCCATGCGGCCGCGCGTGTTTTTGTGATTTGTAAACCGGAACCGGAGAGATCCGGCAGGGAAGCGGAACCTCTTTCTGTTCTCTGCTTTTCCTCTCCTTTGTTCTATGTGTGTTATAACACTTTTATTAGCACTCGTCAATAGCGAGTGCTAATAATTTTTGTGAACTTTTTGTGTCCTCCTGCTCCGCTTTCACAGAGGCTGCCAGTACCACGCTATATCAGGAATACGGCAATGACTGACAAATGGTTTTCTCTGCTTCAGCATTTCACTGGATGGAAGAAAGATGACCGCTGCTCTTTGCCGCACCTATCCGACAAAGCTCTTAAATCTGCATATCCGCAAACACATCCGCAAGCGCCGCAAACTGCTCCAGCGTCAGTGTTTCTCCGCGGACATTCTCCGGCAGTCCGGCGCGCGCAAGCGCCTCCAGTATCTCTTCCCTGGAAAAGGACAGCTCCGGCGAATTTTTCAGGCCGTTCAGCAGCGTTTTCCTGCGCTGATTGAACGACGCGCGAATCAGCCGGAACATCAGCTTTTCATCCTTTACATGCACCGGCGGTTCTGCATACCGCGCAAGCCGGATGACCGCGCTGCCCACATTCGGCCTCGGTATGAAGCAGTTCTGCGGGACATTCGCCGCCAGATACGGCTCTGCGTAATACTGCACGGCCAGCGAAAGCGCTCCATAATCCTTCGTGCCGGGCTGGGCCTGCATCCGAAGCGCGACTTCCTTCTGCACCATAACCGTGATGCTCGAAAGCGGGACGCCGCTCTCAAACAGGCTCATGATGATCGGCGTCGTGATATAATATGGAAGATTCGCAACCACCTTGATCGGGCGGCCGCCGTTCTTCTCCCTCGCCAGTTCCGCGATATCCAGCTTCAGAACATCCTTGTTGATGATCGTCACATTGTCGTGCTCCGCCAGCGTCTCCTGCAGGATGGGAATCAGATTCCGGTCGATCTCGACCGCCGCCACCTCACGCGCCGCCTCGGCAAGCCGCTGTGTCATCGTCCCGATTCCGGGCCCGATCTCAAGGACAAAATCTTCCTTCGTGATCTCGGCCGCCGAAATGATTTTGTCCAGCACATGCTCGTCGATCAGAAAATTTTGTCCGAACTTTTTCTGAAAATCAAATCCATGCTTCTTGATAACTTCGATCGTCTTCTGCGGATTTGATAATTTTTCCATAGGATCTAGTTCCTTTCTTCTTTTAAAATATATACGGTACTTCTGTAAGAACCGTGTCGTTCCAGCACATCCAGATCGACCATTTCTCTAAGAATACTTCTCGCACGTCTCTGTTTTACCTTTAGTAATAACTCTGCCTGATGAGATGTAATCTGTCCTTTTTCTTCAACAAATTGGAAAATTATTTTTTGCTGTGCCGACAAACCGTTTATCGGCACTTTATCGGCATTTATCGGCATTTTATCGGCACTAATCGGCACTTTATCGGCATTTATCGGCATTTTATCGGTATTTTCAGTCTCATTACTCACTTCATTCATATGACCAATATCATTCGCAGCTTTTGTAAAATCAAAATCATACGAATAAGCTTCATCCAGCGGAACTATAATTCTGAAAACATCACTCTCTCTAAATTCCGGCTCTTTTCCAGAATAGAACTTCGTATATTTAAACAAATTCCGCACTCCGGAACCTAACTGATCTGCATAGCCGATATTTCTGAAAAAAGCCGCAATAATTGGGTTTTTCGGATTTGGTTCCAGGTTTTCCATTGTAATGTAACCTTCTTTTGACGCACGATTTGCGTTTTCCACATACATCCGCTCTTTTTCAATCACAAACTTAGCGGTATAGCTGCTTGTAAATTCCCGGTGCATCAACGTATTACTGACCATTTCTCTTACAATCGTATTTCGCAGACTTTTATTAACTGTGTCCTCCAGAAAAAACTTGTCCGGCAGATGTTTTCTCCCAAATTCAAGCAGCCTGTCATAGCTCTCAACCAGATTTGTTTTTACAATTTCCCGGTCATCATACCGGTCTACATTAACCTTGCGGACAAGAGCATCTGTCACATAGGTCGGAGCAGCATTTAAAATCACATCATCTTTTCCCAGCAGCATAATAGCAGCCAGATTATAGCCCTCTTCTCCAGTCACAATATCCTGTCCATACAATCCGGCGCTTTTCAACAGTTCCTGATCTTCCATGTTAGTCCATGGATGTCGGCCTCCGGCATGATTCTGTGCCATAATCCGAATCCTGGGCAGCAAATCCAGACGCAAATCATCCAGCCTGGCGTAAGGATAAATTTTCTTCTCCGTAAAAATATTCTGCTTACGGATATACATCTGGGCAATTGCACCAGTAGCAGTCACTTTTACATCCGCATCATCTACCCTGTCGTAAATTACTTTTTTATAGCTGTGAACCTCGGCACTTGGCAGAACATGCACATGAATAATCGTTCGTTTTTTATCGTATCTGATAATTTCAGGTGTCAAGTATACTGTAGGCGAAAGTAAATCCGGATTGCTCACAACCTTTATAAAGTTCCTGACCATATCCGGAGCCGCTTTTTCCGGTACCCCCAGTACGGTTCCGTCATCCAGAACTCCCATGAAAATATCCCCGCCAAAACGATTCAGGAAAGAACATACCGTTTCGTAAACATCTGATTCAATGCCATTGCCACAGCGCTTAAATTCTACCGCTGCGGTTTCGCCAATTGTAAGAATAGAATTAATCGCTTCAATATTCATTATACCAGACGCCTTTCTGCATTAATTTTCAATTACAACGAATGAAACAATCTCTCCGCATTCTCATACGTCACCCTCTCCACTTCCTCCGGCGTCACTTCTTTAATCTGTGCGATCTGCGCGACGACAAGCGGCAGCAGAAGGGACGAGTTGCGTTTCCCTCTGTGCGGGGCTGGAGCGAGATACGGACAGTCTGTCTCCAGCAGAATTTTCTCAAGCGGAACCGCGGCGGCGACTTCTTTCATCACCCGCGCGTTTTTAAACGTCACCACGCCGCCGATTCCGATGTAATATCCCAATTTCACGTATTCTTTCGCCATCTGCGCCGAAGCGGAAAAACAGTGGATCACTCCCCCGGTCGTTCCGGCATGTTCTTTTTTCATCAGATCAAATGTATCCTGCACCGCGTCGCGGCTGTGAATGATAACCGGAAGTCCTGTCTCTTTCGCCATGGCAAGCTGCGCCGCAAACCACTTTTTCTGCAGCTCATGTGATTCCTTGTCCCAGTAATAATCCAGGCCGATCTCTCCCACGGCCACCGTCTTTTCTCTTTTGCACAAGCCATACATCCACTGCATCTTTTCATCATTCAGATCCCCGACATGATCAGGGTGCACGCCTGCCGCGGCGTAGATGAACGGGTACTTTTCCGCCAAGTCCTGGCTTGCCTGCACACCGTCCAGACTGGCCCCCACATTTATAATCCGGCCGATTCCGGCCCCTTCCATTCCTGCAAGAAGCTCGTCCCGATCCGGGTCGAACGCTTCATCATCATAATGTGCATGTGTATCAAAAATCATCTGTTTTTCTCCTTGTTCTGAAATTTGATCTATTTAGAAAAAACACCCTTAGCCATATTTGGCACATGACTGAGGGTGTTACTTAATATTTAAACTTTATTATTGAATTTATATCATAACCTTGCTGATCTTCAGTTATTATCCGGATCTGATTCTATTACTGTGTCCCCTGAAATTCCGATATCGTTCTGAATCCCTTCTGCCTTTTCATCTGTTTCCACAGTCTCATCTTCCGCCACAGGGCCTCCCAGGTGGATTACATCACTATCTGGTATTTTGTTATTCCACTTGTCTTCTTTCGGCTCCCGGTCATCTTTCTCGACGTCCTCCGTCTGATTTCCGCTCATTCCAGCCGATTCTTCCTGCGGTTGTCCGCTGTGATTCACAAATTCTCCATGAACCGCATCACTTCCAGAAACCGATTTCTCACATACCGCACCTTTGTGGTTCACAACCTCTTCCTGAGCTGCACTGCCGATCTCAGATGTTCCATACCCAACGCTGCTGTGATCTGCCATTCCTTCCTGGGATGCACCTCCGACTGCCGGCATCTTATACACAGCGCTTTTTTGAACCGCCGGTTCTTCCTGGGCTGCAGCACTTCCTGCTGCCGACTCTTCGCGTGTGTCATACCCATGATCCTCAGATCCTCTGTAAACTGCGCTCCCGCTGGCAGCAGATTCCTCATTTACCTGCACATCAGTCTTCACTGCCGGCTTCTCATGGATTCTCTCGTTATCTTTGGATATCTCATTCTCGTCAATTCCCTCGACCCGGCGGAAGATCTCCATGAATTCCTTGCCGGTGATCGTTTCTTTCGTAATCAGAAATTCCGCGATCTGGTCCAGCGTACTCCTGTGCTCGGACAGCAGGCGCTTCGCCTCTTCGTAGGATTCTTTCAGAATACTCATGACTTCCTGATCAACGTCGGCTGCAGTCACATCGCTGCAGTTCATAATCGGACGGTTGTCCAGATACTGCGTCGCCTGCTGCTCCAGTCCAATGAGGCCGAAGCGCTTTGACATGCCGTACTGCGTTACCATCGCGCGCGCCACCCGCGTCGCTTTTTCGATATCGTTTGCCGCGCCGGTCGTGACTGTGTCAAAGACGATCTCCTCCGCCGCGCGTCCAGCGACGAACTCTACCAGCATGGCACGGATCTCTTTCTCTGTGTTGAGGAATTTCTCCTCTTCCGGGACATTCATCACATAGCCGAGCGCGCCCATTGTGCGCGGCACGATCGTAATCTTCTGCACCGGCTCGGAATGCTTCTGCAGGGCACTGACAAGCGCGTGTCCCACCTCGTGGTAGGAAACGATCCTGCGCTCTTCCTTGCTGAGGATGCGGTCCTTCTTTTCCTTGCCGACAAGCACGATCTCGACAGACTCAAACAGATCTTTCTGGGACACGGCATTGCGTCCCTTCTTGACTGCGAGGATCGCCGCCTCGTTGATCATGTTGGCGAGATCCGAACCCACGGCTCCCGACGTTGCGAGAGCGATCGCGTCCAGATCAACCGTTTCATCCATATGGACATCTTTCGCGTGAACCTTCAGCACATCGACGCGGCCCTTCAGATCAGGCTTGTCGACAATGATGCGCCGGTCGAAACGGCCCGGACGCAGCAGCGCCTGGTCAAGCACTTCCGGACGGTTCGTCGCCGCAAGCACCAGAAGTCCCTTTGATGTATCAAAACCGTCCATCTCCGCGAGGAGCTGGTTCAATGTCTGTTCGCGCTCGTCGTTGCCGCCGCCGTACCGGCTGTCACGGCTCTTTCCGATTGCGTCGATCTCATCAATAAAAATAATACATGGGGCATTCTTCTTTGCCTCGTCAAACAATTCGCGGACACGGGAAGCTCCGACGCCGACAAACATCTCGACAAAATCCGAACCGGAGAGCGAGAAGAACGGACACTTTGCCTCTCCCGCAACTGCCTTCGCAAGCAGCGTCTTACCGGTACCCGGAGGGCCTACGAGCAGTGCGCCCTTCGGAAGCTTGGCGCCGATCGTCGTATATTTCCCCGGATTCTCCAGAAAATCAACCACCTCCTGCAAAGATTCCTTCGCCTCATCCTGCCCTGCCACATCCTTGAACAGGACTCCTGTCTCCTTCTGCGCGTAGACACGCGCCTTGTTCTTTCCGACACCCATCAGACCGCCGCCCGATTTCGACATGCGGCGCATCGCGAGCGCAAAGATCACCCAGATCAGAATCAGCGGCGCAAAGCTCAGCACCAGATTCAAAATAATATTTGTCGTCGTATCCGGTATCTCCTGCTTGACCGAAACTCCCGCGTCAAGCAGACGTCCGATCAGCTCCGGATCCTCAATACGTCCCGTATAGTAAGTCTCCACTCCCTGCCGATAGATCGCGTCCCCCTTCGGCGTGATCGTGATCTGCATGCTGTCCATCGTGACGCTGTCGACAACACCGCTGTCCACCATATCGATAAACTGATTATATGTGATCTCGACCGACCTTGAATCCGAGGTCACATTATTCAGCAGCCCCATCACCAGAAGTGTAAGCAGAGTCACTACCAGGAAGACCATGAGTGTCGAACTGTTTTTGTTGTTATTGCCGTTCGGCCCTCCAGGTCCCTGTCCCCCATTCCCTCCGGGACGGTTATCTCTTTGTTGATTATTATCCATAGATTCCTCCTAATCTGATCCTTCGGCTCCCACGGCAGACATATCGACCCCTGAAAACATAGTCGCTGCTGTTCACTCCTTTGCAGATCGTGACCAGCGGCAACGCCCCGCAATTCGGAAAGTCTCCCGCCAGGACTTCTCCGTACACTCAGATATGCGCAGAAATGCTGCCTTTTCCCTTTTTACAGAGCCTGCAATCTATACTATTATAAGTATACAATTCCTATAAATCAATACCGGAAATCTAAATGTTTTCTAAAAATACCGTAAAACGGAGACCTCGAATATTTCCGATTGACAATATATTTTATTAACTTTATAATGGCTAATGCTTTACACTGCATCTCAGAATCTGTCGATTCTGTCACTGGCTTGCAAAGCTTATCTCCTGCAGGCAAATCAGCTTCCTGCAAATCACATGCTGACTATAAAATTACAGAAATGAGGTTTTCGCTTATGAAAAATCAGAACAGCACGCCACAGACAAAGCCTCTTTCAAACGAAAGCGGCAATCCCGGCTCCGCGCCGGTTCAGGAAAACAAGATGGGCATCATGCCGGTCCCGAAACTCCTGTTCACAATGTCCCTTCCAATGATGATTTCCATGCTTGTACAGGCACTGTACAATGTCGTCGACAGTATTTTTGTCTCAAGAATCAATGAGAATGCCCTGACGGCCGTATCCCTGGCTTTCCCCGTACAGAACCTGATGATCGCGGTCGCCTCTGGTACTGCTGTCGGCGTCAACGCTCTGCTCTCCCGCAGTCTCGGCGAAAAGAATTACGAGCAGGCAAACAAGGCCGCAAACAACAGTATCATCCTGACAATCCTCAGCTTTCTTGTATTCTGCCTGTTCGGAATTTTCGGTTCCCGCCTGTTTTTTTCCTCGCAGACAGATGATCCTCAGATCCTCGAATACGGCATTCAGTATATGAGCATTATCTGTACTCTGTCGTTCGGCGTATTCATGCAGGTAATGCTGGAACGTCTGCTCCAGTCCACCGGACGCACGATCTTCAACATGATCACGCAGGGAACAGGCGCCATTCTGAACATCATTTTTGACCCGATCCTGATCTTCGGATATTTTGGTTTCCCGAAAATGGGCGTTGCCGGCGCCGCGGTCGCCACTGTGTTCGGCCAGCTCGTCGCGATGCTTCTTGGCATTTTCTTTAATTTCAAATACAATACGGATATTCAGCTTTCCTTAAAGCGTATGCGCCTCGACGCCAGGACCGTGAAAACCATCTACGCGGTCGGCGTTCCCTCTATCCTGATGATGTCCATCGGTTCCGTGATGACCTTCGGCATGAACAATATTCTTCTGATGTTCTCCTCCACGGCCGCCGCGGTCTTCGGCGTATACTTCAAACTGCAGAGTTTCTTCTTCATGCCGATCTTCGGCCTGAACAATGGCATGGTCCCGATCATCGCCTTTAACTACGGCGCAAGAAAACGCGAGCGCATCACCCAGACAATCCGCTTAAGCTGCATTTTCGCTTTCATCCTGATGATGATCGGCCTTGCCGCTTTCCAGTTCATTCCGGGAACGCTGCTGCGGTTCTTCAACGCTTCCGACAACATGATCGATATCGGATCGAAAGCGCTGCGCACAATCAGCTGGAGTTATCTGTTCGCGGCTTTCTGCATCGTCTTCGGATCCGTCTTCCAGGCGCTCGGAAACGGTGTCTACAGCCTGATCGTATCTGTCGGAAGACAACTTGCCGTTTTGCTTCCGGCAGCCTATCTTCTTGCGAAGATGTTTGGACTTGACGCTGTGTGGTGGGCATTCCCGATCGCGGAGATCGCGTCCATCACGCTCTCCGTGCTTCTGATGAAGCGCATTTACGACCAGAAGGTGCGGGATCTGTAGTCGCCAATCTCAGGCGCTGCCATGAGTGAAAGCCGATTGCTTTACTGCTTTACTGCTTTACTGCTTCACAGCTTTCATAATAAACTCCCATGCCCGCGTTGCGGGCAACATCATGAGCGAAAGCCCGTCCGATGTCCATTCACCGGTGCATGCAAGCATGCCCGCCGATGGCCGCCGTCCAGGGCTTTCACAATAATGAGCAGGAGGAAAAATTTCCTCCTGCTCAATCTGTTCATAATCTGATTTTTTGTCCTTCTATCCGATAAATCATAGTATATCGATGATGTCCAAAATGAATTACCCGATATTTATTTTCTTTCAGCTGAGACAATGCTTTAGGTGAAATAATTTCTGTGTAAACTCAAATATTACCATCACAGTTTCACACAAACGCATTTTTCTCTTCATCATACTCATAATTAATCCCCCGCAGCTTCGCGGTGATCTCCGCTTTGTCCACCGCAAGCGACGCGCACAGTTCATCCAGAGAACTGTAGTTGTCACGCAGCTGCGTATTCACATAGCTGAGCAGCATGACCGGATCCTGTGGTAAATTCATGTGAAATCCCTCCTTCCCAAATCTCTTTCTTTTCCCTTATCATACCATCTTTTTTCTGATATATCCACCTGATTTTCGGGTTATTAATTATGGTAAATGTAAGCAAAATAAAGTCTTCAAAAGTTTCTATAAGGGTGGTATAATTATCCTGAAACTTCAGCATAGATATGCCCCCTTTCAGTTTTGTGTAGTTACAAACAGGATAGCATATCCGGTTGAAATTTTTCAATTTTTTAACTGGCACAACAGGTTAAACTATACTCATTTATGAACATATTTCGGCGATTATACAAATGCAGAAATGGAGGCAGAGGATGAGAATGAAGGATTACATGCCTGAACCGGTAGACACCAGCAAAGTGGTGCTCCCGGCATACCTGGCATGCCTCACAGAGAAGCTGGCGGAGAATGTCCATGAGACATGGGCTTTGGGAAGGATGAGGGATGGATGGACATATGGGGCGGTGCGGGACGATGCCGCAAGGACGACGCCCTGCCTGGTCCCCTATGGGGAACTGCCGGAGGGCGAGCAGGAGTATGACAGGGAGACTGCCCTGTCAGTCCTGAGGCTGATCTATAAGCTGGGTTACAGAATTGTCCCGAAAGGAAGTGAAAATATATGAGGCTGGAAGATTTCCTGGAATATGATGACATTGTGATCCAGTGCCACAATGTGCCGGACGCGGATGCTCTGGCCAGCGGGTTTGCCGTCTACACTTACCTGAAGGACCACGGGAAGCAGCCCCGCTTTGTATACGGCGGACCGGAAGAGATACGGAAAAGCAACTTAAGGCTCATGATGGGGGGGTTGGGAATCCCTGCGGAGCATGTCAGTTCCATCCCGGAACCGGACCTTCTGATCGCGGTGGACTGCCAGATCGGGGAGCGCAACACATCGCCGCAGCTGTGCGGCTGGACAGATGGCCATGCGAGGGCAGTCATCGACCACCACGAGCCCTCCCCCAGGCTGCATGAGAACCATATCTCTCCCCAGTTGGAGCATATCGTCAGTAATTATGGCTCCTGTTCCACCGTTGTATGGGAACTGCTGCAGGATGCGGGGTACAGCCGGGATGAGATCAACCGGAACCAGAATCTTGCCACAGCGCTGTATTACGGACTCTTTACGGATACGGGATCCCTTCAGGAGATCTCCCATCCGGCGGACAAGGACATGCGGGACTCTCTGCAGTTCAGCAAAAGCCTGATTACGCTGTTCCGCAATTCCAACATGTCCCTGGAGGACCTCGATCTGGTGAACCGGGCGCTGAGCCGTCATGATTACCATCCGGACCGCCGGTATGCCATCATCCAGGCAGAACCCTGCGACCCGAATCTGCTGGGGGTCATCAGCGACCTGATGATCGAGGTGGACGGCATTGACGCCTGTATCGCGTTCTGCATGCTTGCGGGAGGGGCGAAGCTGTCCATACGCTGCTGCGTCAACAGGACGCGGGCAGATGAACTGGCGGCGTACCTGTGCGGAGGAGGCGGGCATTCCATGAAGGCAGGGGGCTTCCTGCCTCTCCCGGAAAAAGAGGCCGCCATGGCGGGAAAAATCCTGGCAGACAAGATGGAAGCTTATTTTAAAGAGACGGATATCTATGATGCCCGCACTGATACGCCTGACCTTTCGGGCATGCGCATTTACCGCAAGAAGCGGGTGAGGATGGGCTATGTCCGCAGCGAAGACCTGCTCCCTGAACAGGACGGGTCAGGCAATGCGCGCGTGCTGGTGCGTATGCTGGAGGGAGATTTCGAGATCAACCTTGGCCGGGACATCATGATCATGACAGGCGTGGAGCACGATATTTACCCCTGCAGGGCAGAGGTATTTTCGCAGCGGTACGATGTACTGGACGAGCCTTATTATTACGAGGAATCGCCGACAAAGGGAAGTCGGAAGGGCTACCAGCCGAAGATTATCGACATACTTACCGGGGAGGGCCGCCCGTTCATCCCTTATATCCGCTCCTGCATGTCCAGGGACACTTCCTGCGTCCATGCCAGGCAGCTGGAAAGGCGGATGAAGCTGTTCACCCTGTGGGACAACGAGAAATACATCACAGGGATGCCGGGAGACTGGTTCGTGGTACGGATGGATGAGGCGGACAGGACAGTCTCAAAAGATGTATACATCGTGAAAGAAGATATTTTTGAAAAATTATATCAGATGGAGATGACTCCCGCCTCTTCAGGCGGTGAGTGACAAATTCGTATCAGTGGCGGGATTCCCCCATCTGATATACGCTCCGCGAGAATGCGCAGAGATTCGGAGCTGAAGATGTCTGCTGACGCAGACCCGAATCCCGCGCGCAAAACTCGCAAGCGAGTTTTGAATCCTGCTCCACGCAGGATACAAACAACTGAAGAGAAAAACCTGGGAAGGTGGAATGGAGATGAATGAGAGGGTATTCATAAGCTACAGCAGCGAGGACATACAGTGGGCCCGGCTGATAAAAGACAACCTGGAGGCCAACGGGATCTCCTGCTGGATGGCCAACAGCGGGGGCATCGCGCCGGGTGAGGATTATATCGAGGAGATCAGCAAGGCTCTGGACGGATGCAGCGTGTTCGTGCTGGTCCTGTCGGAAAATGCGGAAAAATCGGTATGGGTCGCAAAGGAACTGGGAACGGCCATTACGGGGAGGAAAAAGATCATCCCGGTCAAGATAAGCAGTTACCAGATCAGCCGGTTCCGGTTCCAGCTGGAGAACATACAGGTCTTCGAGCCGGGCAACCTGCAGGAGATGATGGACCAGCTCGACCTGGTGAACGCCGTCAAGAAGGCCCTGAACCTGAAAGAGGTGGCGAAAGACTCCTTTGTCAGCAGCCAGACGCCGCCCATCCCGCCGGCAGGGGAAAGGGACAAAACCGGCAGCAGCGCATCCGGGGCAGGTTCCAAAAAGCTGGTCGTCCCCCTTGCGGCATGCGTCGTAGTGATCGTGGCCGTCGCCGCGTTCCTGCTGGGCAGGAGCGGCTCTAAGGGTCCGTCTGCGGATCAGTCAGACCTGACAGCACAGAATACTGTTATCAATAAGGAAAATCAGACAGTGGCGTCAACAGAAGCGGAAACCATGCCCGTTTCAGAAACTTCGGATACACGTCAGACGGAGCCGGAATCAGAATCTGAATCAGAGACAAAGGATTTGGAAAAACCGGCAGTCCAGAACGGGCAGGATTTCGTGGTGGCGCAGGTTTATCTGGGAAATTATCACAGTGCGGCAATCGGAAAAGACGGGAGCCTCTGGACATGGGGCCGGAACGAGTATGGAGAGCTGGGAGACGGAACGACGGAAGCCAGGACCAGTCCGGTACAGATCATGACCGGGGTAAAAGCCGCGACTCTTGAAAATAACCGCAGTGCGGTGATCAAAACAGACGGGAGTCTGTGGATGTGGGGCTGGAACAAGCATGGAGAGCTGGGAGACGGAACGACGGAAGCCAGAACCAGCCCGGTACAGATCATGACCGGGGTAAAAGCCGTAAACCTGGGAGCTTATCACAGTGCGGCAGTCAAAGAAGATGGAAGTCTGTGGATGTGGGGCTGGAATAAGCATGGAGAGCTGGGGGACGGAACGACAGAGGATAAAAGCAGTCCGGTACAGGTCATGACCGGAGTGAAGACCGTGGTACTTGGAAATACCCGCAGTGCGGTAATCAAAACAGACGGGAGTCTGTGGATGTGGGGCTGGAATAAGCATGGAGAGCTGGGAGACGGGACGACAGAAGACAAAAGCAGTCCGGTACAGATCATGACCGGAGTGAAAGCCGTGAGGCTTGGAAATTATCACAGTGCGGCAATCAGGGAAGACGGAAGCCTCTGGATGTGGGGTCGGAACTGGTGCGGTCAGCTGGGGGACGGAACGACAGAGGATAAAAGCAGTCCGGTACAGATCATGACCGAAGTGAAAAACGTAAGATTGGGAAATAACAACCGCAGCGCGGCAATCAGGGAAGACGGAAGCCTCTGGGAGTGGGGCTGGAACAGGTATGGACAGCTGGGAGATGGAACGACAGAGGATAAAAGCAGTCCGGTACAGGTTATGACCGAAGTGGAATCCCTGCTGCTTGGAAGCAATGACAGAAATGTGGCAGTCAAAACAGACGGGAGCCTGTGGACGTGGGGCTGGAACGGACATGGCCAGCTGGGGGACGGGACAACAGAAGCCAGGACCAGTCCGGTACAGATCATGGACGGAGTAAAATCTGCGAAAGTAGGAAGCTACCTCATTGCGGCAGTCAGGGAAGACGGGAGCCTGTGGACGTGGGGCTGGAACAGGTATGGACAGCTGGGAGACGGAACAACGGAAAGAAGGACTGCCCCCGTGCAGATTATGACAGATGCATCCCCAAAATAAAAATTTGATTTTTGTCCGGAGGATATCAGAAAAACCGGCTGTCTTTCGAACAGAATTTAGAGGCCCGTTCATCGGGCCTCATTCAGTATCTGCGCGAGCTGCTTCTGCGGCGGCGGATAGAAATATCCGCAGATATTCATAGTGATCCGGATATCCTGACAGCCGAACTGCTTCTCGTTCCGGATCTGTGATACCCTTTCATTTTTATCTCTTCACGCGCGCCGTCAGCGCCCCGCCTTCAAGATCGATCAGAATCGTATCCTCCATCGACACCTCTCCGGACAGGATCAGCCTTGCCGCGATCGTCTCCACGTTCTTCTGCAGGAACCGCTTCAGCGGCCTTGCGCCGTAGACCGGATCGTACCCGCCGTCTATGATATAGTCTTTCGCCGCCGGGGAAAGCTCCAGAGAGATCTCCTGGGACGCCAGCCGTCTGTTCAGATCCTTCATCATCAAGTCAACGATACCGCCGATATTATCCTTCGTCAGCGGACGGAACATGATGATCTCATCAAGACGGTTCAGAAATTCCGGCCGGAAGCTTGCGCGCAGCTGCTCCATAACCAGATTCCGGCTTTCCTCACGGATGCTGCCGTCTGGCTCGATTCCGTCCAGCAGATACGCGGAACCAATATTCGAGGTCATGATCAGGATCGTGTTCTTGAAATCGACCGTCCGGCCCTGAGAATCCGTGATACGTCCGTCGTCAAGCACCTGGAGCAGCACGTTGAACACGTCCGGATGCGCTTTCTCGACCTCGTCAAACAGGACAACCGAGTACGGCTTCCTGCGGACGGCCTCCGTGAGCTGACCGCCCTCTTCATAGCCGACGTATCCTGGAGGCGCTCCGATCAGCCTCGATACGGAATGTTTCTCCATGTACTCACTCATATCGATACGAACCATGTTCTGCTCATCGTCGAACAGATTTTCCGCCAGCGCCTTCGCCAGCTCCGTCTTGCCGACGCCTGTCGGCCCCAGGAACAGGAAAGAACCAATCGGCTTGGACGGATCCTTGATCCCGGCTTTTGACCGCAGAATCGCTTCCGTCACACGGGAGACACCGTCGTCCTGCCCGATGACCCGTTTGTGCAGTTCTTCGTCAAGCGCGAGGATCTTCGCGCGCTCGCCCTGTGTCAGCTTTGCGACCGGGATACCGGTCCAGCGGGAAATGATCCGGGAGATCTCCTCCTCGGTCACGCTCTCATGCACGAGAGACATTTCCCGACTGTTCACACGCTCTTCTTCAATCGCCAGCTGTTTCTGCAGTTTCGGCAGTTCGCCGTACTGAAGCTCCGCTGCCTTGTTCAGATCATAATTGCGCTGCGCAAGCTCAATCTGTTTGTTCATGGCCTCAATCTGCTCACGCAGAGAGGAAAGATTCTCGACAGCTTTCTTTTCATTATCCCACTGCGCCTTCTGTGAATTAAATTCATCGCGCAGCTCCGCGAGTTCTCTCTGAAGCACCTCCAGGCGCTCATGGCTCGGCTTGTCCGTCTCTTTTTTCAGAGCGGCTTCCTCAATCTCCATCTGCATAATGCGGCGCTGCAATTCGTCCAGCTCGCTCGGCAGGGAATCCAGCTCCGTCTTGATCAGTGCGCAGGCCTCATCGACGAGGTCGATCGCCTTATCCGGAAGGAAACGGTCCGAGATATAGCGGTGGGACAGAGTCGCGGCAGCCACCAGAGCGCTGTCCGTGATCTTGACGCCGTGGAACACTTCATACCGGTCCTTCAGACCACGCAGAATTGAAATCGTATCCTCGACGGTCGGCTCGTCCACGAGCACCGGCTGAAACCTTCGCTCGAGCGCCGCGTCCTTCTCAATATATTTTCTGTACTCATCGAGCGTCGTCGCGCCGATGCAGTGGAGCTCGCCGCGCGCCAGCATTGGCTTGAGCATGTTTCCGGCGTCCATCGCACCTTCCGTCTTCCCGGCGCCGACGATCAGGTGAAGCTCATCGATAAACAGGATGATCTCGCCCTCGCTCTTGCGCACTTCCTCAAGAACCGCTTTCAGACGCTCTTCGAACTCGCCGCGGTACTTCGCGCCCGCTACAAGCGCGCCCATATCCAGCGCAAAGATCTTTTTGTCTTTCAGTCCTTCCGGCACATCCCCGCGCACAATCCTCTGCGCAAGACCCTCGACAGCGGCTGTCTTTCCGACACCCGGTTCACCGATCAGGACCGGGTTGTTCTTCGTTTTTCTGGACAGGATGCGGATCACATTCCGGATCTCGGCGTCGCGCCCGATGACCGGGTCAAGCTTCTGATTCCGCGCCCGCTCGACGAGATCCTGCCCGTATTTGTTCAGTGTGTCGTACGTCGCCTCCGGGTTGTCCGAAGTCACCCGCTGGTTCCCGCGCACTGTCGAGAGCGCCTGGAGAAACCGTTCTTTCGTAATCCCGAACTCCTTCCACAGGGTTTTCATCGTCGGACTCTGGTGATTCAGCAGCGACAGGAACAGGTGCTCCACCGAAACGTACTCATCGCCCATCTGCTTCGCCACATCTTCCGCATTGACAAGCGCCTGATTCAGATACTGGCCGACATACGGCTGCGCTCCCGCCACTTTCACGCGGGCATTGAGCATCTGCTCCACGCGGTTGTCAAAATATTCCTTCTGTATCTCCATCTTCTCGATCAACTTCTCAATCAGGCTGTCTTCCTGATGCAGCAGCGCATACAGCAGATGCTCCTGCTCGACTTCCTGATTCCCAAACTGATATGCAATTTTATCCAGATCATTCACAGCCTGCATTGACTTCTGTGTAAATTTGCTGATATTCATAATCTCTCCTCCTCACCCGCTGCCCGATCAGACCGTTGCTGTCCGTCTTCGACGTCATGCCGAAATCTTCCGTTCTGTGGATTTTCGCTCTGTCTGGCAACGTTTGTTATACATGTACTATAACACATATTTTTAAAATTGCAACCCCCATTTCTAAATTTATTTTCATGATGCTGGGGTCAAAAGGAATTTTGCCCCCATGATACCACTGAGTTCGAGGTGATTTCCGCACGTTTTGTGCGGAAATCCCGAGATCTGAGGCGCAGACCATGGAATTCTCTTTGTTCATTCCATGGTTGACCACGGCGTTCGCTGACAGACATACAAGTATGTCTTACAGCTCACTTCCTGCGCAGAAAAAGAAAATGGGAAGCATCCAACGCGCCCCCCATTTTTCTGTGAATTTTTCTGTCGTTTCAGATCTGCCTGTTATTCAGCGGCTGTCTCGTTCTCCGCCCCATTTGTCTCATCTGGGGATTCAGCTGCCTCATCCGCAGACTGACCGGCTTCGCTTACCGGCTCGCCGGCCGCTCCTGTCTCATTTTCTGTCTCCGCGATTTCCTCAATTGTCGCATTGTTCTGCACGAATTCCATGACCTTATCCTGGAGCAGACCAAGACGAACTACTTTCTCATCATATGCATCCAGAAATTCCTCACTGGTTTCAAAGCCATATTCCTCCGCGTACTTTTCGCATCCTGCCGCAAATTCTTCATCCGAAACCTCAAGCTTCTCCGTCTCGGCGATCGCTTTGAGAAGAAGCTCCTGGGTGAGATTCTGCTTCACCGCGGCATCCACCTGTTCTTCAAACACGTCTTCCGTCATGCCCATAAAGCTCTCCAGAAATTCCGCGAACTCCATACCGTATGCCTCCGCATACTGTTTGTAATAGGATCTCATGCTCTCAGCCGTGTACTCAACCAGTTCCGCCGGATAATCATTCACCTTGCTGACATTCGAGATCAGCGTCAGCAGCTCTCCGTAAATCCGGTCCCGCTTTGTGGAATCCATATCCGCCTGAAGCTCTTCTTCGACATGCGCGCGATAGGAGGCTACATCCTTGAACTCATTCGATGAGACTTTACCCGCCAGCTCATCCGTCAGCTCCGGCATACGCCTGATGGAGTTCACCGTCACGGTAAATACAACATCTTTTCCCGCCAGTTCATCATTCCCGTAATACTCCGGGAAAGTCAGCGGAAGATCGACCGTTTCCCCGACCGTCACGCCTGTCAGGCCTTCCTCAAATCCGTCGATAAACGTGTGAGAACCTATCTCCAGATCAAATCCCTGGCTCGTGCCTCCTTCAAACGCTTCTCCATCCAACTTGCCCTCATAGTCAATATTCGCGATATCTCCTTCCTGCACCTGGCCCTCGGAAATTTTATCAAACAGATCAGCCGCCTGAAGCTCTTCCCGGATCCGGTCCGCAACAGCATCTTCTGATATCACAAATTCTGCGGGATCAATTTCGACCTTCAGTCCCTTGTACTCTCCAAGCGTCACATAATCCAGCGCCTGATAGTCCGGTCTTTCCTCCAGAACCTCTGCCTCCTCCTGCCCGCTCTGGGCTTCCGTGTCCTGCTCCGGACTTTCCGTGACAGCTTCTGTTACTTTCTCCGGCTCCTCGGCAGATACCATTTTCGCTCCCGCAAAGGAAACTCCTGCCATACATACAGAACACAGCAGCGCTGCTGTCAGATAGTTTTTCTTCATAATATTCACAATTCCTCTCTCTTTTATTTTTTGATGCCCGGGCCGAAAGGTCATGCGTTCCATGTTCCCATGGAAAAACATGACTCTGAGACCCAAAAAACACCGAAGGCCATCCACGCCCTTTTCTGAAAACTGACACAGCCGGATCTCTGCCGCCTCCTGGCCTTCAATCGCCGCGGATCACCTTGCTTCTCACTGCTCTTAATAAACTTCTGTCTCTTCTTCCTCATCCATGGAAAGATCATACGGGATTTCTGTGATATTAGCCTGTTCATACAATTTCTCAGTAAATCTTGACTCATACATCGTCCATACAAGAGAATCCCGCCCGTAGATGCTCTCAAACGAAGCCGCGCTTGGCTCTCCGTAAAGGGCCGCATTTTCTTCCAGATAAGATACGTACTCGTCTTCTGTAACTTCAATCTCGTTCGCAAGACAGTATGCGCTTACAAGAAGCCTGCGGTTCACCGTCGCAAGGGCTTCCTCATTGATGTCCTCTTCCGTAATGCCGAACATCTTATAGATCTCTTCTTCCGAATCCGTTCCGCCAAAAGAGGCGTAAAATCCAAGGACCTCTTTTTTGCAGGCATCGTAGAGCTCCTGCGGATATTCTTTAAATTCCGTGCGTGCGACAGCCTCCTCAAAGAGTGTATCAACCGCATCCTCATAGCTCAGCTCTTCGTATTCCCCGGCAAGCGTTTCCCGAACATACGCTTCATATTCCTCCATGGACGCATATCCAAGAGTATCCTGAACAAATTCCTCCGTATATTCAGGCACGTCCATACTGTAAACGCCTATCACTTTAAACACGAAGTCAACCGTGTTCCCGGCCCAGTCTATTATCTCACTGTCCTCCGGATAGCTGATCGAAAACTCAAGCGTGTCCCCTCTGGAAGCGCCGATTATCTTCTCGTCGAATTCCGCTCCATATTCTTCATAGCCAATCGTAAGGAAGAAATTCTCTTCTTCATACGGTTCTTCTTTTCCCTGAATTTCGTAGGAAAGATCTCCATAGACGGTATCATCCTCCTGGGCGGGACGATCTTCCTTTACCTCCTTCGCGTACATCCCAAGATCTTCCTCAATCCGTTCCTGCACCATGTCATCCGTGACTTCATAGACTGTTTTTTCCAGAGAAATTCCCGTATAATCTCCGAGAGTAACATAATCCGCCGCATCTTTGATCAAATACCCGGCCGGATCAATCGGATCAAGCGGAGGCTCCGTCTCATAAGAATCCTCTTCCCAGTCAGCAGTCTCAATCTCTGCTCCGCCATCTCCCGTATCTTCAAAACCTGCAGCCTGGTCCTCTGCTGCCACATTCGCTTCTTCCTGCTTCTGCGTCTTCTCTGAAGAACTGCTGCAGCCTGCAAGCGAGAGTCCTAAAGTACCCGCAAGTAAAAATATAACAATGTTCTTTTTCATAATCGGCTATTCCTTTCTTCGTGCTGGCTCCATGCGGTATCTGCGCATACAAGCCGGTTAAAAGTTGAAATCAGCCTGCATTATACCATTTTTCGGCGTTCCTTGTAAATACGTTTCCGGCAGAACATATTTTTTTCATTTTTTCTTTTTGCTTTCTTTCGTTTTACTTCTTCTTTTCATCCGCTGAAAGCTATGCTATGATAACAGTACTGTGGCAGCACGAAAGGAGGAACAGCATGAACTATATAGAAATCCCTGCCCGGGCGGAAAAGATCCTCAATGTCCTTCACGGAGCCGGATATGAGGCATTTGTGGTCGGCGGATGCGTCCGCGATTCTGTTCTGGGCAGGACACCGGGGGACTGGGATATCACAACGTCCGCATCGCCGCAGGAAATAAAGGGGTTATTTGCGCGGACGATCGATACCGGCATCGCACATGGCACGGTAACTGTTATGATAAATGGAGAAGGCTATGAAGTTACCACATACAGGATCGACGGAGCCTATGAGGATTCCCGCCATCCGAAAGAAGTGACTTTTACTTCCAGTCTCCATGAAGATCTGCAAAGACGGGATTTTACAATGAACGCAATGGCCTATTCGCATGAAACCGGGATTGTGGACATCTTCGGCGGCATGAAGGATCTGCAGGACAAAGTGATACGATGCGTCGGAAACGCCGGGGAACGGTTCCGCGAAGATGCCCTGCGCATGCTGCGGGCTGTGAGATTTGCAGGACAGCTCGGCTTCTCCATCGATGAAAGTGTCCGGGAAGCGATACGCAGCATGGCCGACTCTCTCGATCACATCAGCGCCGAAAGAATCCGCGAGGAAATCATCCGGCTGCTGATATCTCCTCATCCTTCCTGGTTCCGTCTCGCTTATGAGACAGGCATCACATCCGTCATCATGCCTGAATTCGACCGGCTTATGGTACAGAGTCAGAATAATCCGCACCATTCCTGCACAACCGGCGAGCATACCCTGCTCGCGATGGAAAACATTCCGGCCAGCGCAGTTCTGCGCCTCACGATGCTTTTTCATGATATAGGAAAACCGGACGTCTGTGTGACCGATGAAAACGGCAGAGACCATTTCCACGGACATGCCGCCCGCAGCGAAGAGATCGCATACCGTATCATGAAACGGCTCAAGTTTGACAATAACACACTGTCCAGAGTCTGTAATCTGGTAAAAAATCATTCTCTGTATCCGCAGCTTTCCGCGAAGGACATACGCTTCGCGGCATTTGGCATGGGTCCTGATCTGTTCGACGATTATCTGCTGGTAAAACGCGCCGATATCCTGTCACAGAACCCGAATGTAATACAGAGCAAACTGAATTATCTGGAAGAAGTCGGCCGTATCTGGAACGAGATCAAGCTGCAGGGGGACTGTCTCTCCATGAAACAGCTGAAACTGAAAGGAACGGATCTGATCAATGACGGGATGACGCCCGGACCGGAACTGGGACACCTGCTGGAGCACCTGCTCCTTAAAGTACTGGAACAGCCTCATCTGAATACGAAGGAATATCTTCTTGAGGAAAGCCGCCGGTTCAGGAAACAGACGGCAAAGTCCTGCCAGACTCAGGTATAAACGCTCATTTCTCCCTTTGCCTTCAAAAAGACAGGAGGCAGCGGATCCGCTGCCTCCTGTCTTTCATTCTTTTCATCAGCCCTTTGCGCCTCTCTTTTTCTTTGAGGTGTTTTTCGCCGCTTCAGCTTCTTTTTTTGCCTTTCCCGTAACCTTGTCCCTCAGATTCGCAAAGAAGCCCTTTTTCTTCTTCGGGGGGTCAAGAGGTCCGCGGACACCTTTTACTTCCATAATGTAGATACCGCTGACAACCGCGCGCACTTCTTTCTTCACAGGAATCGTGTCAAAAATCGCCGCATCGCTGATAAGCGTCATGATCCTGGGACCCACTTTCGCCTTGACGATCGGAAGTTTGGAACGGCGCATCATTTTAGGCGTCTGGTCGATCACCATCTGCGGAAGCCCTGAATCTTTTATGGGCATCCGTTTCTTATCGATGATCAGCATGGTCACTGTCTGCTTCGCCGCTTCCATCTGCTGCTGCTGCGCTTCCTGTTTTCTCTGGAGACGACGTCCTACAAAATACAGAGCAATGAGGGCAATCACAAGAACAACCAGAACAGCCAGCAAAACATAAAGAAATGTTTTCATATGTACCTCCACACTGTAATAAAATCGCATTTCATTCTATCATTCTTTGAAAGAAAGTGCAATTGATAATTCGGGCAAATTTATGATTGACTTATGTCTCTCCATATTATATAATATCTTTTTGCGTCCCGTTTCCATAATTTTATATTAAAATTACTGGAGTAATATTATGTTTTATTGATTTACACGATTTTTTTTATATATTTCTTAAAAAAAATCGTGTCTTTCACTTGACAGCTCCATAAGAAGAGACTATAATGTATTTACTGAAAAGATTTATTGTTTATATATTTCACTGGCTATTACAGATTATAAAAAATATAGTCAGGTTTCTTTGTAATCTCTAATAGCTGGTGAAGTTTTTTAAGCGGAATCTTATTTCACGTAATTTATTTTAACAGGAGGTGTTCGCTGTGAATAAGGGCACGGTTAAGTGGTTCAATGCAGAGAAGGGGTATGGCTTTATCACAGGCGAGAATGGATCTGACGTATTCGTTCATTTCTCAGCCATTCAGGGCGAAGGATTCAAGACCCTGGAAGAAGGACAGGCAGTTTCCTACGATTTGACCGAAGGCGCTCGCGGAATGCAGGCTGCGAACGTAATTAAACTTTAATCAATTGTTTCGATACGCCGAAGGGCGGAGCATTTGCTCCGCCCTCTTTCTATCTTATGCGCAGGCCCAGTCATGGAAACCAGCTGCTGACGCAGCACCTGGGCCGCGTGGGCGAGCAGGAGGGAAAGCCGCCTCCTACTCGATTGTATCCATCCATATCAGACAGAACAGCTATAATTTCATAACTTTTTATTTCAATAAATTTTTACTTGACATTGCCGCAATATAATGTTATCTTATAGTTAGATATAGCTAACTTTAACAAAAGATATACCTTTTCCAGTTTCTGTCTGCAAAAGTTTTCTGTCTGAAGTGTCCTGCACAGGCAGGACATATAATTTTCACAAATGGTTAGATTTAGCTAACCTATGGTTTTATGGAGGTAGTATATGAGTATCGTAATTATCGGGGGCAATGAGGGAATGGTCTGTCAGTACGAGGGAATCTGCAAAAAACACGGATGCAGGGCGAAAATTTTCGCAAAAGAAAACGGAGCAATCCGCAAGAAACTGGGATGTCCGGACATGTTTATTCTGTTTACCAGTACCGTATCGCACAAGATGGTCCGCAGTACGCTGCAGGAGGCCCGCAGAAACAACATTCCGGTTCTCCGCTGTCACAGCAGCAGCGCCGCTGCACTGCAGGAGCTTTTAAGCGAACATGTCGCTGCGGTCTGATGATACCGGGAGAAGGCCCGCATGCCGCGTCAGCAGCTATTTTCCTTACACGGGCCTGCGATCGAGCAGGAAGCGGCTTTTCCTCCTGCTCGTCTGCGCGGCCCAGGTGCTGCGTCAGCAGATGTTTTCCCTGCCTGGGCCTGTGCATAAAATATGCGCAGGATGTGCCGCCGCGAAACGGTTTTTTCTGCACATCCTGCGCGAATTATTTTTCACCTGCCATATTCAGTTCAGCATAATTTCCTGGCCGTAGACGATTGGCTGAGGCTCCGTCGGAGGTTCTGTTTCCGGCTCCATCTGTGCTTTCAGTTCTTTTTTGCGTTTCTTTTCCAGCCTTTTGTAAATTTTCATCGCTTTCTTCTCATGTCCTTTTGACACATAAACCTGAGAAAGTTTTCCAATTATGACAAACCGCGTCTCTGTATCTCCGGTACAAGTGGACAGCGTGACTACACGGTCTTCCTCTGTCACCGTCACATCGGTATTGTCCAGCTCGGAATTTTCAAACGCTACCTTCAGAAATTTCCTGTACTCATCGTCGCGGAACTTCGTCTGATAGGTAAGCCCCGTCTTGGCAACTTCCATTCCCGAGAAAATACGATACTGATAGATCAGATCCGGAGTGAATATCCAGAAATATTTACTCTTCTCAAAAACGCCGTCCTCCCGAAACTGTTTCAGCTTGCCAAACATCGAGCCGTTCCTCATATTGTGCCCGTATACGACCGTGTTTGTGTCCGTAAAATCCGGTTCGTTCTCATAATTTATGAACAGGCAGCCTGCAATATTATCCTCTCCTTCAAACGTCTTGTGGAGATAATAATCATTGTCCTCTCCCTGCACCAGAGGATACGAGATATCGACCGCACTCAGTCTCAGCCATCCTTTGATATCCGGATTGACGGCTTCAAGGCTTCCAAAATCAATCGGATTATTCATAACCGGAAGAGAAATCTGTTCTCCTTTTTCCACAACATTTACCACTTCCCGGCCTTCAACCGCCTGCGCGGCCGCCTCCGCCTCATCATTCTCAAAGGCTTCCTCAATGGCTTCCAGATCCTCTGTTTCCTGGGAAGCGTAACTGCTCTCCAGGTTGTCATATTCGTCCGATCCGCGCTTATATTCCATATAAAAAGTATACAGCATATAGCCTGAATAGCAGAAGACTCCCAGCGCAATCAGCATCAGCAGAATACGCACAATATCTCCCACTCTGTTCCTTCTTACTTCCCTGCTGTTCATTCCTGTCACCTCTTACCCATCTTTCAGGCCAAACCTGTCTGCGCCCGCCTTTTCCCTCTTCCGCCGGATATTCCTGCAGGCACACGTTCTGCCAGATACTTTTTTACATCGCAGTCCCGCATTTTTTACACAGTGATTCCGCCAAGAATCTCGCCGATGCTTCCCTGCACCAGAAGATCCGCGTACCGGTCTCGCGGCGTCGGAGATTTGTTGATCACAACAAGATGTTTCCCCTGGAAATAATCGATCAGTCCCGCCGCCGGATATACCGCGAGGGAAGTTCCCCCGATGATCAATACTTCCGCTTCTGAGATGTACCTGACAGAATCCTGCATTGTCTTTGAGTCAAGCCCCTCCTCATACAGAACGACGTCCGGCTTGATCACGCCGCCGCACTCGCAGCGCGGAATACCCTCCGCTTCCAGCATATATCTTGCGTCATATTCTTTGTGACATTTTTGGCAGTAATTCCGGTGAACGCTCCCGTGCAGTTCCAGAACCACCCTGCTTCCCGCCATCTGGTGAAGTCCGTCGATATTCTGCGTGATCACGGCCTTCAGTTTTCCCTTCTCCTCCATCTCAGCCAGTTTCCGATGGGCTGCGTTCGGCTTCGCGTCGAGGCACAGCATCTTATCCTGGTAAAACCGGTAAAATTCCTTCGTGTTCCGCACAAAAAACGAGTGGCTCAGGATCGTCTCCGGCGGGTAATCATACTTCTGATGATACAGTCCGTCGACACTGCGGAAATCCGGGATTCCGCTCTCGGTTGACACGCCCGCTCCTCCAAAAAATACAATATTGCTGCTCTCCGATATAATCTCCTGCAATTTTTTTCTGCTGTCCTCCATTAAACTTCCCCCTTTACTGTAAAGCCCTCCGCGCAAAATGCCGTGTTCCGGCAGCAGCGCACAGCTGACGCCGGCCAAAACAGCCTGGGAGTCTTACTCCCGGCGCTTATCAGGCTCTGTTGATATTTTGATGCACAGGCCCGTGTAAGGAAACCAGCTGCTGACGCAGCACACGGACCGCGCGGCGAGCAGGAAGGGAAAACCGCCTCCTACTCGATCTGTTTGCCCTGCTTCTGTTCCCCGGCTGGCAGAGTGACAATAAATCTTGTATGTCTGCTGTCACTTGCCGCCGTGATTGTCCCTTCGTGCAGCTCAACGATCTGCCGCGCAATGGCAAGCCCCAGTCCGGCCCCTCCTGTACGGCTCGACCGCGCATCGTCCACACGGTAAAATTTCTCAAAGATCATTTCCAGTTTCTTCTGCGGAATCTGCGGACCTGTATTGGTAAACACAATCGTGACCTTTTCCCCTCCGCATCTTGCCTGAATCAGAATCTCTGTTCCCTCATAGCTGTACGCCGCGGCATTGCGGAGCAGGTTGTCAAACACCCGCGCAAGCTTATCCGGATCGCCGTACACGATCAGATCTTCCTCCACATCCACCGCGCATGTCATTTTTTTCTCACTGAGCATCCCGTAACTCTCATCCGCAAGCTGCTCCAGAAGAATGGAGAGATTCAGATGCTCCTTCTCCAGGACGATATCCTGCAGATTGAACCTTGTGATCTCAAAAAATTCATTGATCAGTTCCCCCAGCCGAACCGCCTTTTCCAGCGTGATATGCGTATATTTCGCGCGCTCCTCCACCGCCATGTCCGGATGCTCGTCGAGCATCGTCAGATAGGCGATCACGGAAGTCAGCGGCGTTTTCAGATCATGCGCCAGATAGACGACCAGCTCATTTTTCCTCTGCTCGCTCTCAGCCGCTTCCATCTCCCTGCGCGCCAGTTTCATCTTCAGCTCCGACAGCTTCCTCGCCATCGGTTCCAGTTCCGAATCCAGTGTGACCGGCTCATCTGACGCGTTCAGAATACTGTCAATCTCATCGCTGATATCGTTCAGATACCCCGTCATCCTCCCGATTGAAAAATAGAAAAGCACCAGAAACAAAAGCCAGAAGCCCCCGATCAGAAACAGCGTCTTGTGCGTCACGAAGATATGCCCGTACAGATATTTTGCCATATCATAATTCGCGCCGAGCATTGTGAAAAAACGGATGATCAGCCGTGCGCACACATCCTGAAAGATATCGTCCACCAGGATCAGAATCCCATACCCGATCAGTGCGGTCAGCGCTGTGATCAGCATCGTGCGGAGCAGAATCGCACGCTTCAGTTTCCTGTAACTGTTCTTCACGCTCCCACACTCCTTTTATTTTTCGACCTTGTAGCCCACGCCCCACACCGTCTTGATAAAATCGCTCTTCCGGTGTGCGTCCCCCATCTTTTCTCTCAGATGACGGATATGCACCATGACGGTATTGTTGCTGTTCTTGAAATATTTTTCTTTCCAGATCCTCTCAAAAAGCTGCTCCGAGCTGATCACCTTCCCGCGATTCTCACACAGCAGCCAGAGAATGTCAAATTCGATCGGCGTCAGGGACAGTTCCCTTTCATTATAAATGCAGCCGTGCGTGTCCCGGTTCATCACAAGTCCCGCAAAATCCAGAATATTATCCTGCGTCTTCGTCTGTTCATTGTATTTTGTGCTTCTGCGCAGCTGTGCCTTGACGCGCGCGACCATCTCAAGAGGGTTGAACGGTTTTGGAATATAATCGTCCGCTCCCAGCGTCAGTCCCTCGATCTTATCTGTGTCCGCCGTCTTGGCCGTCAGCATGATCACCGGAAAACGATACTTCTCCCGAATCTTCCGGAGTACCTTAAAACCGTCCATATCCGGGAGCATCACATCCAGCAGGGCCAGATCCGGCTGCTCTTTCCCGATCGCCGCAAGAGCCTGCCGCCCCGTCCCCACGACCTGCACCTCATAGCCTTCATTTTTCAGATACAGCGCTATGATCTCCGCAATTTCCTTCTCGTCATCTAAAACCAGTATCCTGCTGTTCATCAGTCACCCCCCTGTTTGCTGATCTCATCTCTTATTTCCGCAGCGTTCTTACTCGCAGTTCCCCACAGTTCTCGGATAAGGAACCACGTCACGGATATTCGACATGCCCGTGAGATACATCACGCAGCGCTCAAAGCCCAGGCCAAATCCCGCATGGCGCGTCGTGCCGTACTTGCGCAGATCCATATAATACCGGTAATCGTCCGGCTTCATCCCAAGCTCCGCAATGCGAGCCGCCAGCTTGTCAAAATCGTCCTCTCTCTGGCTGCCGCCGATGATCTCTCCGATTCCCGGAACGAGACAGTCCATCGCGGCCACGGTCTTTCCATCCTCATTCTGCTTCATGTAGAAGGCCTTGATTTCCTTCGGATAATCCGTCACAAATACCGGACGTTTGAAGATCTGCTCAGTCAGATAGCGCTCATGCTCCGTCTGCAGATCGCAGCCCCAGGATACCTTGTACTCAAATTTATCGTTGTTCTTCTCAAGAATCTCAACCGCTTCCGTATAAGTCACATGACCGAAGTCAGAGGTCAGGACGTGATTCAGGCGGTCAAGAAGCCCCTTGTCCACAAAAGAGTTAAAGAACTTCATCTCTTCCGGCGCATGTTCCAGCACGTAGGAGATAATGTATTTGATCATTTCTTCCGCGAGTTTCATGTCATCGTTCAGATCCGCGAACGCGATCTCCGGCTCGATCATCCAGAACTCCGCCGCATGGCGCGCTGTGTTGGAATTTTCCGCACGGAATGTCGGCCCGAATGTGTAAACATTGCGGAACGCCTGCACGAATGATTCCACGTCGAGCTGGCCGCTGACCGTCAGGTTCGTCATCTTCCCGAAGAAATCCTGCGTATAGTCGACATTTCCTTTGTCGTCCTTCGGAATATTCGCCAGATCCATCGTCGTCACCTGGAACATCTCGCCCGCGCCTTCACAGTCGCTGCCTGTGATGATCGGCGTGTGGACATAGACAAAATCTCTCTCCTGGAAAAACTTATGGATCGCATAGGCAATCAGAGAGCGCACGCGGAACACCGCCTGGAATGTGTTCGTCCTCGGACGCAGATGCGGCACCGTACGCAGAAACTCCATCGTGTGGCGTTTCTTCTGCATCGGGAAATCCGGCGTGGAAGCGCCTTCCACCTCAACGGATTCCGCCTGGATTTCAAACGGCTGCTTTGCCTTCGGCGTCTCCACGAGCACGCCCTTCACAATGATGGCCGCTCCCACGTTCAGTTTCGATATCTCGGCAAAATTCTCCAGTTTGTCCGAATATACGATCTGAAGCGTCTCAAAAAAAGTACCGTCATGCAGCACGATAAAGCCAAACGTCTTTGAGTCGCGGATGCTGCGTACCCAGCCTCCGACCGTAACCTCCTTACCGGCATAAGCCGCGCGGTCGCGGTACAGTTCTCTAACAGTAGTAAAGTCCATTTTTTTCATTCTCCTTTTCTGTTCATTCTCTGCTTTCTCGATTATATCCATTTTTGCCCATTATAGCAAGATTCAGAACCGGCAAACCGCTTTTTTATCTTACTGTAGAGCCTCCACACTTTCGTCTGCTCCATCCAGCGGATTCTTCCGTCCTGCGCAAGCACCGTCTCCCGCAGAATTCCCTCAAGAGGCTCCCTGTAAAACGCAAACTCAACCGGATGGCCGCTTTGATCCAGACGAGGGACTGTAAATCCCGCTTCCACGTCGTCGAATATATAATCTCCGTTCGGGGCCCGGTGTCCGGCTGTCTCGTACGCAAGCGGCCTGCCCGACTGCTCCAGCTTCCCGATCCGCACAACGCTCCGTCCGCCGCCAAGACTGATCTTCAGCGCTCTGGCCCCTGCGGGCAGATCAATCGTCAAATTCTTTTTTATGCCGGAAGCCAGACGGTACTGACGGCTGTTTTCCTTTGCAAATCCGTTCCCACAGTCAAACCACACCGCCACAGGCTGCGTCCTCTCCCTTGCAGACGCTTCCTGCACCAGCGGCCGCACCTGTATAATTCCCTCTGAGATCACATCATACAGTTTCCATGCCGGCTGATATTCCCCCAGCATATACTGCTGAAAATGGGTCTCCATCGAATCAAACCACCGGCATTCCTGCGGCGCAATGCCAAATTCCGCGTAAAGATCCTGCTTTCCCAGCAGTTCTTCCCGCCGGGTGTTCCCTAGAATATAATAACGGAGACAGCGGTATTTCAGAAACTTTACCGGAACCGGAAATTCAAACGTCCACTCATAATCGATCAGCTCATACCCCTTGTCTGTGCAAATCACATTGGAAAATATCATGTCGATATCCGAAACTTTCCGGGAGCTCTGCGGCGGAAAATCCGACGACACTGCCATTTTCCGGCTGTCCGGCACGCCCCTGTCCGCTGTTCTGTTTCCGTCCGGCATGCCTGTCCTTCCAGGCGGATTCCCGGGTTTAACCTTCTTGTGTTCCTGTTTTCCGTTTCTGTTCCACGGACATCCTCCAAACACCTGAACAAACCCGTCCGTCTCCTGAAATTCCTCATCGTCTCCATCAAACAGGGAAAAATAGTCCCGGATCTTTTTGATCATCTGATCCGTCTTTCCCGCAAAGAGCAGTTTGTCCAGTTCTTCCTCCAGCGTCGGCCCTTCCAGCCACTCCAGATAAGCGTCCCCGTCTTTCCTTTCGCAGTGATTCACATGAATCCCTGTTCCTTTCAGATTTTCAGCGAGCTCCTGATATTTTCTGCCGATGGAAGCGATCTGTTCTTTCGCCTGCGGGTCCGCCGCGGTCTTTCTCACTGCACGGCTTCCGTCCTCATACTCCAGAATATCCGTTCTGATGCGGAACCGCTGATCCCGTTCATTGGAATATTTTGAGTAAATCACTGAAGGAACTCCCTGCCGGTCGGCAGTCCTGCTTTCTCCTTCCGCCGGACTGACGCTTCGTCTCCGCGAATTTTCCATACAACCGGCATCTTCCTCTGTCAGGATCACAAAAAAGGAGTTTGCGTACAGCGGATACAGCCCGCTCCCCACAAGGGAATCATACACTTTCTCCTCGCTGAATACCTGCATCCTCTGCCGGTCAAAATTCCGGACATTCCGGTTCAGCTCCCCTTTTCGGGGAAGATACCTGTCGGAATAAAGGCATTCCGGCAGTTTGTAGTCTGGATACGGGTAATAAAATTCCCATTTTGCAAATTTTGACTTTACAAACAATTGCTCCAGTTCCGGTTTTGAAAAGGTCCGCACATAGTCCGTCGTCGGATAACCCTCCAGCCCCTCGAAGTAGACTCCTGTGTGATCCTCCGTCGCTCCGGCCCAGTACTTGAGCCCCAGACGGTTCTCAATCGCGATGACCACCCTGCCCCCCGGCGCCAACAGCCGCCGGATTTCAAGCAGATAATCGACAAACGGATCCGGAGACTGAATCGAAAACTGGGCATATTCAAACACGCCGATCAGCGTGATGAGGTCAAACTTCTCTTCCAGCCCTCGCGCCGCATCCTGAAAATTTCCGACCAGGATCCGAATATTCTCGTGATCCCGGTTGCGGTAAGCATTGATCAGGCTGCGTCTTTTTGAAAGATCGATGCAGGTCACACTTTTCGCCTTCTCCGCCAGGATTCCCGTGATCGCTCCCGGACCGGCTCCGATCTCCAGCACCCGCTCCTGCCCGGTCATCGGCAGCCATTCCACAATATTCCTGCGCACATGGGAAAAATGATACAGAATCGGCCAGCTTTTTTTCTCCTCAATTATTTTATTGTAATCGCTGCCGCCGTACAGTTTTGCCAGCTCCAGCATCTCATCCTCGATCCCGCCGTCACTGTACTTATCCTCCCCCGGATAAAACCGGTAATCCAGCGTCACCTTTCCAATCGTTTCCTGCATCCGGCTTTTTTCTCCCATGCCAACACTCCATTCCGCAGCTCTCTTTTATCCGCCTCTCCGTTCTCTTTGTACCCCGGATCTTTCACAAAACTGATCCGCCGCTATCCCCGCGGCTCTGGTTTCTTTCTCATCCTTTAAACTTTTCACAGGACCGATCCGCCGCCATCTCTGCGGCGCCGTTTTCTTCCCATGCTTCAGATTTGCTGATTATCTTCTTCCAGCGACACCGATACTTTCGCGTTCATATCATAAAATCCCACTGTATTTTTTGTGGAGATCACTGTCAGGCTGCAGGCGTCATACAGTCTGTGGTACACAACAAACTCTCCGTTTCGGTATCCTGTCAGTCCAAACGAGATCAGATATTCCCCGCCCTGCAGGTTTACCTCCTGCACGTAAGTGACCACATCCGTCTGTCCTGCTTTCCGCGGCTCTACCGTGACACGCTCATACATTGTGTTGGTTCCTGTAATCTCGGTTCCCCGCATATCCTTGATCGTGTACGCAAAGATCGGATCGTCAATATCCTCATTATAGCGCACGCGCACTTTCATTGTCAGTTCCGTTCCCTTTTCGATCACATTGGTCGGAAGTCCGTCTTTGTCCAGCAGGCAGAAACCAATCATCTCCGCGCGGCGGTCACCGTATTCCAGCGCGCCCGGATTCATCTCGAGCGGAGTAATCCAGCGGATACCGGAGACTTCCTCTGTCTCCTGCATGTCAGTCTGCACATCATTTTCCGAACTTGTCTTCTCACTGGCCGCTGCACCGTTTTTCCCTGCGCCGGCACGCAGTCCGGCCTGCGCGCTGTCCTTCCCGGCCGCGTCTCCTGCTGCTCTGTCGCGGACAGCCGTCCCCTTCTTCTGATCCTCCGGTCCCTGATGTACGATCACGCGCTTGTACAGATCCACCATCTCCTTGGGCGAACCTTCCGCAAGCTTTGTCCCATGATCCAGCAGAATGACCCGGTCGCAATACTTGCTGATGCTGCCAAGATCATGGCTCACAAAAAGGATTGTTTTTCCCTGCTTTTTAAATTCCTCAAATTTGCGGTAACACTTTGCCTGAAAAAACACGTCTCCCACCGAGAGCGCTTCGTCCACGATCAGAATTTCCGGATCAATATTGATGGCGACGGCAAAAGCCAGCCGTACAAACATACCGCTGGAATACGTCTTGACCGGCTGATGCACGAAATCCCCGATGTCCGCAAACGAGAGAATATCGTCCATCCTCTCCTCGATTTCCTCGTCGGAAAATCCCATCATCGTGCCATTCAGATAGATATTTTCAAGACCCGAATATTCATAATTAAAACCCGCGCCCAGTTCCAGGAGCGCGGAAATACGGCCGTCCGTCACGACACGGCCGCTTGTAGGACTGAGCACCCCAGTGATAATCTTCAGAATCGTGGACTTGCCCGCCCCGTTCGTGCCGATGATCCCAACCGTCTCTCCCTTTTTTATCTCAAAACTAATATCCGAGAGCGCATAGTGCTCCCGGTAGCATTTTTTCTTTGTGAGTCCCAGACTTTCCTTCAGCCTGTCTGAAGGTTTATTGTACAGTTTATACATCTTGCACAGATTTTCTATGCTGATCGCCGTTTCCCTATCCACGTCTTTCCTCCGTAATCTTGCAGTAAACGTTCATGCCTGCGGCGCGGGCACTGCCATGAATAAAAGCTGATGACTCCATGCTTTCACAGTACATCTGCGAAATGAATGCGCAGCCGCCTGAACATCCACCGCCCAAACACCAGCATCCCGGCCGTAAAGCACCAGAAATAAAGCGTCCACAGCGGCCGCTCCCAGAACCAGTGCTTATTGATAAACGCATCGCGATAACCTGTCACAACATAGTAGACCGGATTGGCCTTCAGGATCATCCGTATAACCGGATGACTGACCAGCCGGTCCTCCGCAATCCACATGATCGGCGTGACCCAGACGCCCACCTGCAGCGCGATGCCTATGATCTGCGACAGGTCGCGGAAAAATACGACAACCGCGCTCGTCGCATAGCAGAATCCGAGCACCAGAAGCGCCAGTCCCCCGCTGTAATAAAAGACCTGAATGTAATACAGATCCGGAAAATGCCCGTACAAAAGATACAGCAGCACCGTAAAGCACACAAAAAAAGCATGCACGTACATAGCGGAAACAATCTTGACGATCGGCAGGATGTCGATCCGAAACACGACCTTCTTCACCAGATAGCTGTATTCCAGCATGGAGTTCGTGCCGCCCGTCAGGGAATCCTGAAAGAAAAACCACGGCACGATGCCGGCCACCAGGTACAGAAGAAACGGCACAGTCAGCGTGCTGTCCGCGTCCGGATTGCGAAATCCGATTTCGAACACAAACCAGTACACCAGCACAGTCACGACAGGCTGGACAAACGCCCAGATAATTCCCAGATAAGAACCGGCAAATTTTGTCCGGAAATCATTCTTCGCCAGCTTCTTTATCATCTTTGCAGTTCTGCCAGACTCCTTCCGCCCGGTAAACAGCCTGCTCATCCGGCACAGTCCCCTTTCTGCTGCGCAAGCGTCAGGCGATGCCTGTCCGCCTCGGACAGAATCGGCTCCATTCCTTCCGGAACCGGCCATGCGACGCCAATCTGCGGATCGTTCCACGCGATACCGCACTGATCATCCGGATAATAGAAGTCCGTACACTTGTAGGCGAACTCTGCATAATCGGAAAGCACAAGAAAACCGTGAGCAAATCCCTTCGGAATGAAAAACTGCTTTTTGTTCTCAGATGACAGGATGCATCCGTACCACTGTCCGTAAGTCGGAGAACCCTCTCTTAAATCTACCGCAGCGTCGAACACTTCTCCTGAAAGCACACGCACCAGCTTGTCCTGCGGATGCTTTCCCTGAAAATGCAGACCGCGCAGCACGCCCTTTTTTGACGCGGACTGATTGTCCTGCACAAAGACATGATCGATTCCTGCCTCTTTGAAATCATTGTAATTGTACGTCTCCATAAAATAACCGCGGTCGTCCCCGAACACTGTCGGGGTGATGATCTTCAGACCGTCAATCTGACATGTTTCTACTTTTATTTTTCCCATTTGATATATCGATCCCCTTTTCTCTGTGCCGCAGATTCCGGTTCCGGAGTTTTCCGCTTCGCTGGTGTCAGCTCCGGGTTTTATCTGCCCTCCGGATGTCATCTCTGCGCATACATTTCCTCATAGTATTTCTGGTAATCGCCGCTTGTCACATTCTTCATCCATTCCTCATTCTCAAAAAACCATTTGATCGTGCGGCGGATACCTTCCTCAAACATCGTCTCCGGCTCCCAGCCGAGCTCAGCGCGGATCTTGTCCGGAGCAATGGCATATCTTCTGTCGTGGCCCTTGCGGTCCGTCACATATGTGATTAAATCTTCACTGATGTGGGCCTTGCGCGGATCCTCATCCGGCAGCATCTCCCGCAGCGTATCAAGAATGATATGGATAATCTGGATATTCTGCTTTTCGTTGTGCCCTCCGATGTTGTACGTCTCAAAAAGACGTCCTTTCTCCTGCACCATGTCGATGCCCTTCGCGTGATCCTCCACATAGAGCCAGTCGCGCACATTCTTGCCATCCCCGTACACCGGCAGCTTCTTTCCCTGCAGCGCGTTGTTGATGATCAGCGGAATCAGCTTCTCCGGAAACTGGAACGGACCGTAATTATTGCTGCAGTTCGTGATGTTCGCCGGGAAGCGGTATGTATCCATGTAAGACTTCACCAGCATATCTGAGGAAGCCTTGCTCGCGGAATATGGGCTGTGCGGGGCGTACGGCGTCGTCTCGTAGAAATATTCTCCCTCTTTTTCGAGGGAACCATACACCTCGTCCGTCGATACGTGGAGAAACTTTTTGTCCTCCTTAAATGTGCCGTCCGGCAGCTCCCAGGCAGCCTTCGCCGCGTTCAGCATGACAAGAGTCCCCAGAACGTTTGTCCGCACAAACACCTCCGGATCGCGGATGCTGCGGTCCACATGGCTCTCCGCCGCAAAATGCACAACGCGGTCGATCTCGTTCTCCTCAAAAATCCGATTGATCGTCTGCGAATCACAGATATCCGCGCGGATGAACGTATAGTTCTCTCTGTTCTCAATATCTCTGAGATTCTCAAGATTACCCGCATAGGTCAGCTTGTCCACATTGATGATGCGAATCTCATCCCCGTACTTTTTAAACATATAATGAATATAATTTGAACCGATAAAACCGGCTCCGCCGGTTACAAAATAAGTTCTCATGATTATCCTCCAGGATTTCAGTTTTATCAAATGACAGCAGCACTCAGTATACCATCAAAAGAATTCTTTTTCAATCACATTTCCGGCACCGGAGTCGGTCTCGCGCTGTCCCAGACACTGTCCACGTCAAAAAGATCGGAAACCATATCCGGATTGTAATACATGCGGTAACCATCCAGATTACGGCGGCCCTGCCGCATAAAGGTATCTCCGAACTGAACCCAGTACGGGGAAGAATCCACATTACAGAAGATGGAAAATCCTTTCTTTTTGAAATAAGCAAACAGCTCATTGTCGCTGGTATACGGCTCCCAGCTTCCGATATCCGCCCCGAACGCGAAAATAATGATGTCCGTATCCCCGACTATGGATCCCACATTATTCAGCCAGCGTTTTGTATCTGTCTTTGTCACCTCAAGTCCTTTCGCAAGAGGAGAAATATGACCCCAGGTATGGCTCGCGAATTCCCATCCGTCCGCTTTCATCGCGTCCGCCACCGCTTTTGCCTGATCCACTTCATTCTGCCACGCGGCCTCGTCAAAATCCGGATTGTCGTCAAAAAATTTCTGCTGATATTCTGTCACGCGGGAAGGCTCCTTTGTCCGGTAGACCTCATCCGTGCGGTAGCCGAGCACACCCTCGTATCCGGTCAGAGCAATAACTCCTTTATGTCCGTGATACGAAAAATCCGGATGCTCATCGACAAATGTATCGATCCACGGAACCATGTCGTAATCTCCGATCGAGATCGAACCGTCATCTTCCCGGTAGGAATTTTTCACGTTTCCATTTTCATCGAGAACCAGTTTCTGCGCGAAACCATCCCCGTCCATGTAGTGGTAATAACTCACGTCATCCTGCGACAGCACAAAAGGAGTCTTTCCCGGAGGAAGAAGAATCTCCCCGCGCGACACAGTCCCATCTTCATTTACCGTGCACATGTCATGAAGGCTGACCATAACGTAACCCTTTTCATACATGCTTTCCATGATGGCGGCAAACTCGCTCATCGTCGTCATTACCTGATTGTAGCCGCCCTCATCTTCATCCCCGTCAAAAGCCTTTGAGGTATCGCGGATCATCGTGTGGAAAAATACATGCGTGATCTGATCCAGCGGGTAAGACTGGCAGGTATCCTTCAGCTGCTGGTAACGCGTCACGGCATCCTGCATCTCCTGGCTGGACGCGTATTCCGTCTGTGACTGCAGATACTGAACCGCGCCGTCATAATCATACTGAGACGCCATAAAATCTGATTCTGAAAGCAGCGCAGCGCTGTCCTTTGCCATCTTTTCTGTCCCTGAATTCAGCCCGGCCGCAGAATTTCCGCTGCCTGACATATCTTTTTCCGCTCTGCCGCGTTCCTCCAGCCTTCCCGAAATTTCCGGTATCACGGCATCCTTAACCAGAACAACCGCCAAAAATATAACAATCAGAATCAGCAGGGAAATAATACTTTTCAGAATCAGTTCCTGCTTCTTATGCTTTTCCTGGCGTTTTCTGGTCATAAGCTCTCTGTCATCCATCTGTATTCTCCTCACAGACCGGCCAGGCTGCTGCCCGCTCCAGGCCCTTCCTCATTCGTATCCGCTTTCTGTGCCCGCGCAGATTCTGTCTTCTGCTGCTCTGTCTGTACAGGCGCAGCTGCAGCGCTTCCCCCTGCTCTGCTGTCCGGCTTTCCGTATATTCCGATCTCGGACACAAAAGCGGCGATCAGCGCTATAATCAGCAGCACAAGTATTATCGTCAGAATCCGCAGTTTGTATACATTTTTCTTCTGCATGCTTTCCTGTGCATGTTTCTCCGTATTTTCCGGCAGTGTTCTGCGGGATACCGTGCGACCCCGTACTTCCTGATTCGCTTTTTTCTGATTTTTCTGGCTATTTGTCTGAAGCAGCGGATTTTCCGGTTTTTTTCTGCGTCCTTCCGGTTCCGCCGATTGTTTTCTTTCGTCCATTTTTATACCTCCCAATCGTATTAAGCATAGTTGATTGAAGTCCTTTTGTCAACAAATCCTCCCGGATAGTTTTCTTAAAGTTTATTAAAAAGTTACAAACCGACTCGTTCTTGTAATTGCCTCTGGAATATACTATACTGATGATGGTGCCAGGAGCAAGAGGTATTTTGTTACAGTTCACACCCCAATGTCATTAAGTTTAGCTGAAACGGACAGAGCCGGAAGCTTTCCTGAAAGGGCTGAACTGCTCCGGAGGCTG
>CANQAR010000020.1 GCA_947588845.1 uncultured Lachnospiraceae bacterium | reverse complement strand
ACTGAACATTTCCAAAGGGATGGTAAACCGCCTTTCCCGGGAATTCGCCGGGAAAACGAAAAAGGAGCGGGGGGAAGTGTTCTCCCGTCTGCTGCTCTGCCCGGTGATGCATGCCGACTGCACGAACGCGAAAGTAAACGGGAAGCATGCGTATGTGTATGTATGCGCGGCCCCTGGCGGGGAGGTGCTGTACCAGGCCCGGGAGAAGAAAGGGCATGAAGGGGTAAAGGGGACGCCTGTGGAAGATTACCAGGGGACCCTTGTCCATGACCATGACACAACCTTCTATAATTATGGAGGGGAGCACCAGGAATGTCTGGCGCATATCCTGAGGTACCTCAAGGGGAGTATGGAGAATGAGCCGGAGCGCGGGTGGAACCGTCAGATGCATGAGCTGGTGAGGGAGATGATCCATGAGAGGAACACGTCCGGGGAGGCCGGATGCAGCCGGGAGAAAGCAGCAGAGTACAGGGAAAAGTACCTGGAGATCCTGAAGGGAGCGGGGGAGGAATATGAAGAGATCCCGGCAGGGGATTACTACAGGGAAGGGTACAACCTGTTCCTGCGGATGGAAAAGTACGCGTCCAGCCACCTGCTGTTCCTGGAGGATCCCCGTGTGCCGGCCACGAACAACGAGGCGGAGCGTCTCCTGAGGGGATACAAGAGAAAACAACAGCAGGCCGTGACATTCCGGAGTATGGAAAGCCTTGATTTACTCTGTCAGTGCATGAGCATGCTTGTTATGATGCGCAGAAATGAGGAAGAGAACCTGTTTGAGAGAGTAGCACAAATCTTTGACAGATAAAAGAACCGACGGCTTTCGACTGATTTCAGTCTACCCCATCGGTTCCTTCCTTTCAAGCCGACGTGTGAACAGTAACCGATTTTATTCTTCACCGCTGGCGACCAGCAACTTTCCTTTGCTTTTCTTCCGTGGACATGATATACTAATAAGAATTTATACTTTTTCCATTTGTCCGCATGATACGGACTCCGTGCACATTCATGTCCGCGGTCCGGTCTGTGCGGCGCCTTTTTAAGCAGTAAAGGAGTTGTTGCCTTATGAAAATTCTCGAATCAGCTGAAAATTATCTGGAAACCATTTTGATCCTCCATGAGCGCCTTCCCCAGGTACGCTCGATCGACATCGTGAACGAGCTTGGATTCTCCAAGCCGAGCGTCAGCGTTGCCATGAAAGGCCTGCGCGAAAAGGGACTGATCCTTATGGATTCCGACGGATATATCACACTCACGGACAGCGGAAGCGAGATCGCAGAAATGATCTATGAACGCCACAAGCTGCTGAGCAAATGGCTCATCTGGCTCGGCGTGAACGAAGAAACCGCCACAGAGGACGCCTGCCGGATCGAGCATGTTGTCAGCAAGGAGAGCTTTGAAAAACTAAAACAGCATATTCTCGCCGAAATGAATTAAAACCTCAGATCGGCCGCAAAAGGCAGGAAATCTCCGAAGGGACATTTCCTGCCTTTCCCATCAGTTCTGATTGTCATTCTGCGTATAATGCACCCGGATTTTGATATCCTGATTATAATTGCCGAATCCTGCCCCGTAGAGCACCAGTCCCCCGGTATAAAGCTTATTCTCCTCCACCGCAAAACGGAACCGGATATCGCTGCTGTCATCCAGCCGGAAATCATCGAGACCTACGCCGGAAATCTTCAGCCCGTCGAGAAACGTTCCCTTTGAATTCACCACGATCATTTTCAGCAGTCCATACTGCCGCGCACGCGCCGACCACCAGACCGGGGTATAGATTCCCTTGACCCCGCCCATATCCCCGAGGCTGAGCCAGTTTCCGAGAAGCTTTCCATTCAGATAGAACGCAATATCCGCCTGAGAATCAGGCCCGATGCCTGTGTGCTCCGACGAAATCTCAAAACAGAACGTGAGCTGACTGATCTTCTGTCCCGGCGGAAGCATATTCGGGATCCTGTACTCCACATAACCTTCCCGGAACCACAGGATTCCCGCCTGCAGACGCTCCGGATGCGCAAAATACCGCGGATCATTCGCCTCCCCGATCATACTGTAACCGCTCGCAAGCCCGCACTCAGGGCGGACTGAGTAATCACTGAAATGACCGACCCGCAGCTCCGTCTCATAGACCCTGATGTCCCCCATATCCTCTGTTCCGCTGACGCTGAGAAGAACCTGGCTGATCTTCATGCTGCATTTCTTCTGATTTCCGTGTCCTGTGTACTCCGACACCGTCTCGATGATCCCGCAATCCTCAAGACGCTTGATGTGAGCGGTCAGCGCACCGTTCGTAAGCCGGAGCGCCGAAGCCAGCTCATTCATATTCATCTCCCCATGCGTAGACAGCAGCTCAACAATCCGCATCCGCACATCCGAGCCCAGCGTTTTAAAAACGCCAAGACCGTCTTCCAGATTCCTGATATAAAGCATGACTCACACCTCTTTTCCAAAGTTCAGAAGCCCGCACTGACGTGAGATTCTGACTTCCTGATCTGCAGAACCTCACCGCTATTCCCGTGAACGGCAGCCTCATCAGCCATCCTCCATCACCGGGCGCAGTTTGACGCCTCCCCGGTCAATACTCCAGAGCATGCTGTACGCGCGCCCCAGGTGCTGCGCCAGCAGCTGGTTTCCTTACACGGGCCTGCGCATAAAACCGAAAAACGCCCCTGCTGCCAGAGACGTTTATTCCCACAGACAATGCCCCTGCCTGCATGTGTCTGAAAATGCCGCAGAGGCCCTGCTTTCAGATCAGTCCAAAATGTCTGCACGCCTTCCAGATCCCGTCCTCCGACAGCGGCGCGGTCACATAGTCGGCAGCCGCCTTTGCCACATCGGATCCGTTCCCCATCACGATCCCCGTACCGGCCGTACGCAGCATACCGAGATCATTTACGCCGTCCCCGATCGCAAACGTGTCCGAAATATCCATTCCCAGAAATTCACAGACCTTCTCAACGCCGATTCCCTTGTGGAACCCTTTAGGAACCAGTTCCACGATCACCCCATTATGTACCATGAAATCAAACGCGTCAGACAACTCCGCCATGAACGCTTCGCCGTCAACATTTTCTATCACGCAGGTGAATTTGGAGACTTCCCACTCTCCCCAGTGTTCCGCGATTGAAAGCACATGATCCCCCAGTTCTTTCCGGAGCCTGTCGGCAAAATCATTCCACTGGAACTCCTCCGTATCAAAATAGACGTCCACGCGCCCTTCCAGCAGCGGAAGCACGCCATATTTGCGCATCACCCTGATCACACGCTCGACAAGCGCATTGTCCAGCCGGTTGTAAAACAACGTCTTCCCCTTGTACTCGACCATCGTTCCACAGGCACAGACAATCCCGTCAAATCCGATCCCCAGCAAACGCGGATCGCAGATGTGCGCACGGCACCTGCCGCTGCAGATAAAAGCCAGGTGGCCATTCGCCTGCAGCGCGTGGATCGCCTCGACCGCGCTCGCGGGAATATTGCGGTTGAAATCCCACAGCGTACCATCAATATCAAAAAAGACTGCTTTTCTCTCTGACATAATCTATCCCTCTTTTCATCAGCTGTCAGTATACAGGATTTCCGCGCCTTTTTCAACACATTTCGAGCCATCTCCCTGCTGTGAAATTGATTTTCTTAAATTTTCTTTCTTATTACATGATGCTGGGGTCAAAAGGAATTTTGCCCCCATGATGCCACGGATTTCTCCGCACTCCGTGCTCACGAAATCCTGAAACACCTCAAATCCGCACATTTTTCCATGAAAAATGGCTCCTTTTCGGTGTTTTTTGGGTCTCAGTGTCATGCTTTTCCATGTGAGCATGGAACGCATGACCTTTCGACCCTGGCATCACATTATTTCAATCTGGCACATTTTCATCGCCTCCAGCGCGTTCGTATGACTTTGCGGCGTAACTCCCGCGCAGCAGGCCGCGTCGACCCGAATCGGAACTTCCGGCAGAAATGCCTTCAAAAGAAGCGCGTTGGAGATCACACAGATATCCGTGCAGAGCCCGACGACCTCAACAGAACCAAAATTCTGCGCGGCCGCCCACGCCGCCAGCTCTTTGCTCCCGAACGTCCCCTTTTCAAAACGCTGTCCCGGTTCCTCCTTCAGCTCATCGCAGAGTTCCCAGCCTTCCGTACCTTTTATGCAGTGCATCACCGGAAGCTTCCCGCCCTCCTGCGTGCAAAGATAATCTTCCCCGTGCGTGTCCAGCGTAAACACCACCTCATCACCGGCGTCCCGGTATTCCCTGATCTTGTTCTTCACCGCAGGAACAATCTGCTGCGCCTCGGCAGTGCCAAGACTCCCATCGATAAAATCTCTCTGCATGTCCACAACTACCAGCAAACGTTTCATACTAATTTTACCTCCATATAAACATGGCCGCCTGGCCCTTATTGAGGAGAGTGATCTTACTACCAAAATCCATATCTTATGCAGACCAGTCTCCTGTGATTTTCAAGATTTATTATATGTAATTGTGGGATGCAGCAAATTCCAGGCCTGCTCTAATTCTGCCTTATGCTCTTCATACCACTTTTTTACAGCATGCAATAAATCACGATCCTTACTTCCAGTTTGGAACTCTCCTGTACTCAAGCGAAAAACTGCCTGATATTCAGGACTGGAAACATGAAAATGGGGCGAATGATACTCATACTCTTTTGCACGGATTTCAACGAAATACTTGTCGTTGATCACCCATTTTCTTATTTCCGGCGCCTGTTTCCACCACTCCGAAGACCAGATGTTGTCAAGTTCTGCATCATATCTTTCTTCACCGATAAAAGCAGTCAACGGAAGCTGCTCTGCCTTGTAAGCCTCATGCGAAAAAGAAATGATTCTTCCTTCCTTTCCTTCCTCTTCTTTTACTTTTTCCAGGGCAGGAAGTGTATATTCTCTCAGGGAATCAAAAAATTTATACTCATTGTCAAATTGTCCTCTCAAAGAATATTCATTCACATAATAATTCATATTCTCCCATCTTTCTTCTGGTATCTCTACAACCCCAACATCCGATCCAGATCAATTTCAAACTGATCAAACAGATCGTTAATATCCAGTTCCTTATTCGTCCCCATAACTTTCCCGAAATCACCAAATTTTACAGGGTTGCATTGAGTATTATAATTCTTGTCAAGCACAAAGAAATTAACTTTTATATAGTCTTCTTTCATGGTCTTGTTGGAAATTCCTACTCGGATTCCATTAAAAATATGGTCGCTGTGGGTTTCTACAAAAAGCTGCCGTCCAGAACTTCCAATATAGTACAAAAATTCACACAACTTGGATTGTGCCTTAGGATGAAGGTGAATTTCAGGATTTTCAATCAAAATAATATCACCTTTGTCGGAGGCCAGACATGTAATTAAAATAGTTATCAGATAACTGATGCCAGAACCCACATTTACCGGTCTGCTATACATTGCTTCGGAGTTTAAATTCGCCGGATTTGTGTTATATTTTACCTGCAGATAATTTGTTTTTTTATATCCTTCAGCAGAAAATTTGTCCCTATAATATAATTCAGCCAATAATTAACCTGCTCTCCAAGACTATTTGTCAAAATTTCTTCATTTTTTACCAGTTCCTCAGATATAGCATCCTGCTCATGTCTCATTAAATAAGAAAACGCATACTCGCCATCAATTCCTAAATTATCATCATTCCCAAAATATTTTGCGTAAATATCCTGCGGACCTAATCTATGGCAGGACAGATAGTGGAACCCAGTTTCCCAATGAAGATGCTCCGTCTCATTTTCATTGATCGAATAATTTTCCAGGATTTCATCTATGACATTCAGTTCTCCTGATACAGCCACTTTACATGAATTCTCAAAATCCTCACTGAACTCAACCCAGGCAGGTTCCGTACATCCATTTTCCCATATCCAGATTTTAATATTTGAATCCGGCATAGAATAATTACGGACCTCTCTATATTCTCCCAGCGATATTAACGGTCCATTCAATCCGCTTTTATCAAAACCGTTCTGAGCTTCTAAAAGCAGCGCCTGCAAAAACGTTGATTTCCCTGCAGAGTTTGTTCCAACAATTAGATTGAGTCTGCTGCAGTTAACAGTTAAATCTTTTATTGACTTTAAGGATCTTATCTGAACCTTGCTTATCATTCCTTGATCTCCTTTATTACTGAATGAATTAACCTGAACCGTCCCATAACGTTCGGTACCCCGTCTCTCCCGTTTCCAATATAAATTAAAAATTCCTCACTATTAATAACTTTATATAGTTTATCCTTTAAAACACTCTTTATTCCTTCTTTCTGCTCCGTTATGTTTGTCATAAGAAATAATGTTGTTTCAAATAAATTCATATTTATAGGATGCGATTCCGTTTTTCTAAACGCTAACCTGCCAAGATAAAAATATGTATTTTCCAATGCTCTTTCCGTCTGCTCTTTCAGTTTTATTAATTTTGTATTTTCACATGAATTTAAATATTTCAGTGAAATTTCAATTAAATTATCGCAGTCCCCATTGTATTTGTATTTTTCTCCTTTGATAAACAGTTTATCGGAAAAATACAAATAAAAGGCAAAAAAACGTGTTAACAAATAAGCCCCTTTCATACGGTAATCTTTTTCCGGTTTAATACGAGTTACCTTTTGAAAAATCTCGCTTTTTGTTATCTCATGGATCATTTCCATCCCTTTTCCCTGGTATAAAGCATTGCGGATTTCCTGCTTATTCAGCTTGGTTCCTCCTCGGTTTACGCGGTCAAAAACATCAAATAATACTTTATCCGGGGTTGGAGGCAGAATCACATGGGAGTATACCTGATAATCTTCCAATTGCGATTGATATATCCCAAGTTCGTTTTCCAAATCTTTGAATTTTTTTGTATTCAGGAAATTAAGGATTTTAAGATCCTTTAAAACAAATTCGTTATTTAAATAACCGAACAAAGCAGACAGACGTTGTTTTCCATCCACAACAACATATCTTGAATTGTCTAATTGCTTAAAGTAAAATATCGGTAACGGGAGTCCCATTAAAATACTTTCAATCAGTTCACATTTCTGTTTATCACTCCAAACTTTTCTCCTCTGAAATGATACATCAAGAATCAGTTTTCCTTGTTTATATTTTCTCAAAAGTTCATATACCGAAAAATCCTTTTTAGTAACACGTACTTCTTTAAAAACATACGAGTTGGCATTTCCTTCGTATTCCATATTTTCCAGTTCTTCCGCATTTTCCAGCTCTATCTCATCTTCTTCATATTTTTCTTCCTGGTTTTCCATAATTTTACCTCAGCTAATCTGCTCCTTCTGGTTTACTTAATAAGAATCTATCATTTTTCCAATTTATTTCAGTTTATGTTTACTTTCACGGGCAATAAGCTTTCACATGATGACAACAATATGTATACTCAGCCACTTCATATCCATGCCGTAAAAGCAGCCGGTAATCAGCCTCCGCCGGTTTTCTGAGTGTTGTCGGATAGCCGGCGAGCTTTGCAGCCTGTTCCTCAGATAAATATTTCTCCGGCGAACAGCATTCCGGGGCGCTCTGACACCTGCTTTTCAAAGCCATATTTTCCGCACTGTTCCCTATCTTGATATACATCCCCTGCCCGCTTCGAATAATAAAGTCCATAACCATCCGGGACCGGAGAGACTCAACCTGACTCATTGAAATATCCAGAAGCCGCTTCAGGTTGCGTACGGACAATCCTCTTCGCCGCTTATAAATATCAATCGATGGAGAAGCATTGCTGACAATTATATTATCCAGACCTTCGCTTAACGTTCCGCCATTTTCAGGTTTAAATATTGATTCCAGCCCAAGGTTGTCATAAACTCCCCCATCCCAGAGGTGTATCGTGCCGGCAGGAGGAATCCGCCGGCCTGATTTACTATAACGTGAAGGAATCCATCTGTAGTCCCCTGTCCGCAGACTGTACGGACCAATCAGAATGGGAAATCCGGCCGACGCGGCCATCACATCCGCCAATGGAATACCGGGATTTTCAACATAGCCAGTCTCGTAATCCCCCATGCTGTCTCTGCAAAATATAAAACGTTTCCCCGTCTCATAAGTTGTGCAGTTTATATACCACATCATGTTTCCCTTCAGTTCTGACAGATTCCCATGAACTCCCCACTTATTCTCCAGCGCCCTGGCAAGAATATTAACTTTTCTGCCCCAATAATCCGGAGAAAAAATAAGCATTTTCAGCGCTGAAAGTTCTAAATCACTCGTCAACAGCACCTTTTCAATCGAAGGCAGGACAGTGTCAAGAAATTCTTTGCTGGCTGGCCATCTCAGATTGTTGTGGGCATAAATCATGCCAACGCAGAGACTGGCGCCTGAAACAGAAGAAATACATTTTACTTCCTCCAGCGCGCCTTTCTCTGCTATCCACTTGAGAACCCCCAGGTGAAAAACAGTCGCCCGAATACCCCCGCCAGACAATGCAATCCCGATGTTACGCAGTTCCATAATATATCCTCTCTGTTCTCAGCCGAATTTACAGCAGACGTCAAACTCGCAAGTTTCATCAAGTTTCGTAAATCGGCCTGAAGAAGTTTTTCCAAACCCACTCTCCGTTCTTGTAATAACCCGTTACTATCGATGTGAGGGAGTAATCTGCAGGCAGTTCCCGCCGCATAACACGATAGGAGCCATAATCTCCATAGATTTCATAGTCCTCAAAATATCCGCCTATGTTATCCCAGAAATAACTATGTTCCAGTCTCTCCTTTGGCAGATTCTGAATCTGGGTCGTCCACATCTGATACTGGATGTATGTCCTGCCGTTATCTTCAAAATTGAAATCAGAATCGACAATCCAGTAGAGGTGATTTTCCACCTGATACACCCAGCAATGATAATCCGGCCGGTAAACACGAAGTGTCCCATTGTCCAAAATTTCTTTCAGATCAGCGGCACCATCAGCAGCGGGAGGCTCAAAAGAAGCCGCCGCCGCATAATAAAATTTATCTCCGGAAACGTACACTCCAGTGGATAACGGAGCCGACCACGGCCATTTAATCATAACCTCATATTCTATATCAGGATTTACGCTTCCACTTGCCGTGAATCCTGTATTTGTATAGTCATAGTCACATTTGAAGTATTCGTTGACATCCAAACGAACAGCTCCGCAGACTGTCACGAGTTTCACTTCCTCCCCCTCAATCGGCCGCAGCACGAGAGAAAACTCACCAGACGGATGCTCATAACGAAAAGCAAAGCCAGTCATCGTCAATATATCGCCATCAACCGCCACATCATCGATCTGAAAACAGTATGCCCGTGAAGTATCGTCAGACTCGAGGCCGACGGCTTTCCGCCCACTGATATAAATAGAAAAACAGACAACCATAAAGGCAGTGCCGGTGAATGTAATCATGATCGAAAAATATTTCTCATTCAACAGCCTCTCCAATATCGTATACAGCGCCCAGCCAGACCCGGCACCAACCGTGTTTGAAATCAGATCGTCCCACTCAAACAACCCGCGCATCAGGAATAACTGGAAAGTCTCAATCGTGAGGGAAAATACAGCAGCAAAAATAACCACAAATACAAAGCGCCGACGACCGGAAAAAGTCAGAATAGACGAAAACAGAAACCCAAACGGAACAAACATGGCAATGTTCATTATGATCTCATTCCCAAGATTCGTATCTCCCGCAAACCATCTCCTGTACGACCAGAACAGTTGAAACTGAGCAGGATGATAACTCACCGGACGTTTCAAAATTGTGAACCACAGGGTCGTAAACATATAAGCAATCAGAAAAAGAAGCATTGCTCTTCTCTTATGGTTATTACCGATAACTGCTCCCCCTCTCTACAAACAGCCTGAACATGTTTCCCACCCCTCTTTTGAAAGTCCAATCATTTTCAGCATTATCATAGATACCTGATTCGCTCGATTGCTGTTGTCTTTCTCCCCCATCAAATCAGCTTCATCAAAACAGCCTGGTCTTCCTCCCCTATCTTCAGCGCTTTCATCGCTTCCTCAACATTCACCTTAAAAGATTCCATGACATTCCTGACATCATTTTTCAAGGTTTCCAGTCTTGCCTTTTCACTTGCTTTTTCCTTCATTTCACGCTCAGCTTTACACACGTCAATCACTCCCGCTTTCTCATCAATCTCAATCTCTGTATTTGCACACGCCTTTATCACTCTTGCCGCCTCTATATCAAGCGCCTGCAGTCCGCGCTCCTTCGAGAGGAATGCATCCAGTTCATCGCTGTCATTGGAGTACTTTATGAACCCCAAAACCGATCTCAGACTGGAGTGAAACTTTCCACACCCAAATTTTCTTCCTACTTCTCATCTCCAACTGGCTTTATCTGCAACTTTCGCATCGTCCCAGTCTGGATGCGCTTTGATAAGTGAAAGCACTCCCTCAAACTGTGAAGGTGTGATACCTGCATAACTCGCTGCATCCTCTATCGGTATGGATAATTTTTTTTCATACCACCTGCGGATCTGCTCAACCAGACTGATATATTTCCCGGCTGCTTCCCTCTCTGCGCCATAGGTCATCAGAATCATATACTCCTGCCTCCTCTCTTCATTCGATTTCAATTCATTCACTGCATTATCAAGTTCTCTACTATATGGGCCTGTTATCTCTTCATGATCCAGATAAAGAATCTCTTCTCTCAGCTCCGGTTCAACCATGCTTATACGCCGGATCTTTTTATCAAGAATATATTCAAGCAGCGGCCTGATCCGTCCGGGTTCCCTCATGACCATAGAGAACACGTAATTATTCATCAGCGTCTGTTCACTTAATGGTTTGAACGAAGACATGTTCGTCGCCTCCGCTTCTATAAGCAGCGCGAGCGCCGCTTTTTTATTCATATTGTACCCCAGATCAGCCTCCACATCAAGAGATTCCAGCAGGATTCTTCCAAACCTTCCGAATGGTCGCGGCTTCAGGATAAAATTATCAGAAAGCATAAGATGATGTCCACACAGGATCCGGAGATATTGAACTGCGCGGCTGACTACAGGCTCAATCTGATCGAGTCTGCAACGATGGGTGCGGAAGACCAGGCAGTTCTAAAGAAGATGATTTAACAGAAAATGGAAAGCAAAAAACCTCTGGAAACAAATATTCCAAAACCCTTAAACATTTGGAGAGGTGGTTCCCCACCCCTCTTTTGAAAGTCCAGTCATTTTTAGCATTATAATAGATGCCTGATTCGCTCGATTGCTGTTGTCTTTCTCCCCTATCAAATCAGCTTCATCAAAACAGCCTGGTCTTCCTCTCCTATCTTCAGTGCTTTCATCGCTTCCTCAACGCTCACTTTGAAAAATTCCATGACATTCCTGACATCATTTTTCAAGGTTTCCAGTCTTGCTTTCTCATTCATTTCCTGCACAGCTTTACACACATCAACCACCTCCGCTTTTTCATCAAACTGGATATTTGTATTCGTACATACCCTTATTACCCTTGCAGCCTCTACATCAAGTGTCCGTAATCCTCTCTCCTTCGAGAAAAATGCATCCAGTTCATCGCTGTCATTGGAGTACTTTATGAACCCCAAAACCGATCTCAGGCTGGAGTGAAACTTATCAAGGTCATCCGCGGACAGCGCGGCCGGCTCAATCAGATTGAGTTTATAATCAGACACGTATTTCAGTATGTCCGTTTTCTGTGTGGACATCATCTCGTGCAGCGTCCTCGGCCCATCCCACTTCTTCGCACCAAAGAGAATGACCAGCGTGATTACCGGCGTCAGCTTATCCTCCCTGTAAAATCCGGAAAGGAATTCTCCTTCATCATGCCCTTTCCAGTCCTTCGCTTCTCGATGCCCTGCCGCCGTCTTCTGTACCTGCTTTGAGTACTGAAGGAAATCATACAGACCGGTTTTAACCGGTTCCGCAAACTTTACCTCCGACTCATTTTCCACACCCAAAACAACGTATGTGACATTATCGTCCGTCATCAAAGTCGCCGCTTTCAGCAGATCCCTGAATTTCTGGACCGCCGCCTCATCTCCGTTTCCAAATGGAACCGCAATCTCTGTGGTGTCAAGCTCCTGCAGGTTTTCCGGCCTGATCACCTGCCTTCCTCCGTATATAAAATAATTGAAGGCGTCGGCAAAGACCGAATTATTTTTCATGTAATCCTTTGTTATCGTATCAATCTTTCCCACTATTCATCGTCCCCTGCTTCAGGCTGTTTTCGTTATAAGTAAGAACTGTCGGCATGGGAAGCGGTGGAATCATCCGGTAACCGCCGCCAAGCCTTACTAATCTACATACATTATACTAAAGGTCACAGCTGAATTCAAGGATTTTATCTGTTTTTACGTTTTTAAAAAAGAGGAGGATAAAAATAACCGGAGGATAGATAATCCGCAGGCCAGATAGACGGCAGTGCTTCCTGAGAAATCAAGCATAATTCTTTACAGCCTCAAGCAGAGCAGAGAGCAGCCCAGCGGGGCAGTCTGCACTGACTTCAATGCGGACGTTCCGGTGAAGACAGATCACGACAGGGGCGCACGGCGGCACAGCCGGAGGAGATCTCCTGCTCGGAAGGAGGCCTGACGAACACAGGATCACTGCTCTGGTCGGTCTTTGAATCCGCCGTCTGCAGTTTCCGGAACCAATAGCCGAATGTAGACTGGGAGATTCCATTCTCCAGGCACCAGTCCCTGCGGGACAGGCCCTTCCCAAAAAGCCGGATCCGTTCTGCCCAGAAGCCAGATTTGACGTTTACGTTGATTCTTTTAAATTGAACCAGAAAACCATTTTTAGTTCCCCGGCTCTATAACTCTGCCTATGCGCTTCTGTCAGCTTTCAGTTGTTTGACTTCTTCAAGACTTGAGAGTTAAAAGTTTGCACGATTAAGAAGCCAGCAAATCTTCACAGACCTCTGGCGTATCCTCCTGCTGTTCCTGAATTATCCGCGTTATGCGTAATTCCGGGCTCTGATTCAAAAGGCGGAAAAATGTTTCCTCAGATAATCCATCACCGCAGCCTCCGATACCCTCCCTCAAAAGCATCAGACCGATGATAAGGACGACAAACCAGCCAAAAGCAGCCTTACGTGAGAAGCAGGATTCAAAGCGTGAGAGAATATTTTCGATAAAATTTATCATAATTGTATGGAAAACCACCAGAAAATATGGTAAACTCATACACAGCATAACTCTTTCCGTGGTTTATGCCTTTTTTGTTGTGGTGACTAAAGAATACCATAAAATCATGCGGAAGGGTTATTCTTTTTTATTCTTTTTTATTCTTTTTTATTCTTTTATTGAAAACTTTCAACTCTCAAGAAAAATGGAGTAGTTTTAATAAAATCAATGGAACACTGCATTTTATCCAGATTCAGGGAAATACAAAAGCTGTTGTAAATTAATAATATTTTATAATACGAGGAGGAATATAACACTATGAGTCAACAAGAAAAAAAGAAAGAGGACATGATAAAAGATATTGATGGGTATTTAATGCAATTGGTTTACTTGAAAGACCTGCTAAGTGTTGAAGACGATATTAGAAATAATGAAGAAAAAATGAAATGTGCTCCTAATTTCACACTGATTATAGAATCTGCATTAATAGATAGTTATATACTTATTTTAGCAAGATTATATGATAAATTTGGAAAAGCAAAAAATGCATCTGAAGAAACAAAAAATAAACCAAAAAAACCAAAAACTATTCCTAATTTAATCCAAGAATGTAAATCTTATATTCATTTGTTCCCATCAATGGATAATACATTATTGAAATTAGAAGAGTTTGAAAAAGGCTTGGCTGAAAGAAAGAAGACTATTGAAACCCTTAGAAAAGTGCGGAATTCAATCCATGCACATAACGATCCACAATATTTTGGAGAAAAACTTCAAAATAGTAAATTAAAGCTCAAAACATATCAAATATGGGATTTAGCATGTTTTTCAGAAGAGGTACTGAATTATCTTTTTTCTCAGCTATCCTCTGAAGAGATTAGAAAAACAAAATATGATAAGGATTTAAAGAAATTACTTGAACTATCTCAAGAGGTGGACGTATAAAATAGAATGTGTAATTACTATCTACTCAATACCATAGATCTGTGCTCTGGCATGGACAGTTGTGATAAACTGCTGCTGTACATGCCAGACTATAAAGAGAAGGAGCATTAACCTAAGCACAAGATCCAATGAATTTCATAAAATTCTTCTTATTCTCCCTCGCCGTGGTTGTCGGTCTTCCTAAATCCTCTCTTGCACCAATAGAGCATTTGACTTCAATCAGGCTCAGCTCGTTTCTCAGCCTGGCGGCTTCCAGTTCTGCGCCAAGCTTTTCAAAACTGTTCACACTTACTGCACTCGCATAGCCACAGCCTTTCGCAATTGTCACAAGGTCGATCTTCCCGGCAACCGTCGGCATACCGCCAACTGTCTCGTGCGCACCGTTATTTATAACGATATGAACAAGATTTTTCGGAGCATTTGCGCCAATCACTGCCATCGCGCCCATATGCATCAAAACCGCGCCGTCGCCGTCAATGATCCAGATCTTCCTGTCCGGTTTCTGAATGGCGATGCCAAGCGCGATTGACGATGCGTGCCCCATTGATCCGACGGTCAGGAAGTCTTTTTCGTGTCCCTCACTCCTCGCCTCACGGATTTCAAACAGCTCACGGCTGGCCTTACCGGTAGTTGAGACAATCGGGTCGTCACCGGTAAACTCCACAACATGCCTGATAATATCTTCACGGGTCATGGAGCTGCTGTTTTCGTATTTGACCTTGCCGTCAAACTCAAGTGCACTCTTTCTGACGACAAACGCAGTCTGTTTTCCGGCCGTAAGAATTTCTCTGAATTCCGCCATCTTTGCAGCAAGCTCGTTCTCTGTTGTTTCTTTCGAGATGACAAAATGCGCGATGTCCATGTCTTCAAGCAGTCTGAGCGTCACCTCGCCCTGATAGATATGCTGTGGTTCGTCGTGAACGCCCGGCTCGCCCCGCCAGCCGATGATGAATACACACGGGATCGCATAAACCTTATCATTCAGCAAGCTGGCAGCCGGGTTGATAATATTTCCCTCACCGGAATTCTGCATGTATACTACAGGAACTTTGCCGGTAGCAAGGTGATAGCCGGCAGCCAGCGCAGTGCAGTTTCCCTCGTTGGCCGCAATGATATGGTGCCTGGGGTCGATTCCATAGGTGTGCATCAGGTAATCACATAATGCCCTCAGCTGACTGTCCGGCACCCCTGTGTAAAAGTCCGCCCCGATCGTTTCCACGAATTTTTCTACTTTCATATGTGTTATTCCTTCTTTGCCAGCTGTGGAGTAATAATCTCGTCAATTATAAATTTCGCCGTCTTTTCAATATCATCAAAAGCCACTTTCTTTGGCAGCTCCACGCCAAAAGCCTTCCTGGCTTTCTCAATCAGATGGTCTGTATAAACCAGTGTTCCATTAACTACATCCTCAACACCGTCAAGCGCCATGGATAATCTGTCCGCCTTATTCATCTCGTCAAAGCTGAAAACCGATTCATCAATCCAGGCATCCAGCCTGTTTTCCCTGTATCCAATCAGAACAGGGTATCCTCCAATTTCGCCAAATGCCCCCGGGATGAATACCCTATGGCCCTCTCCGGTTCTCACGGCATTGATTACCGCTTCAATAATCTGATAATCGCTGGAGGCGTTCATCATGTTCCTCTGCGCGTCTACAGGCATTGCAATTTTGCAGCGGCTGAAAATCTCGTTGTGGTCAAGATGCACCTCTTTCCCCTCATAATAAATTTTAAGCGGCAGGTTTACGCCCTCCGTCTGGCCTTCCTTGCTGATACATACATCATGGAAATGTCCCGCCGCAAACATGACGTCCACATTCCAGAAATCTTTTATCCCCAGCATTTCGGCCGCGGCAAATTTGATACGGGGAATCAGATGGTTCATATTCCCGCTTCCAAAATCAGGATAGGCTTTTCCCGCGCTTTTCAGCCAGGGGATCACTGCATCCGAATAGGAAGTATTAATAACCACGGCATTCGTATCCGCTTTGTCACAGGCTTCCATGACATTCTTGGTAAAGCGGATCGCCAGAGGCGTCCAGATCCCATAGGCCCTGACATTCGCCCAGCTGATGCTTCCATATTTAAGCCCCGGATAGGCCCGGCTCGAATTTACGATAAAATCAGGCTCGTACTTTTCAATCGCCGCCTGAACAGAGTCCACATCCGTAAAATCCACACCGCCCTGAATCTGAATAGCCGTCCTGTTCAGTCCCCGGATCAGCGCCGCTACACGGACAATGTTCACGTTTTTCTCCATCTTTTCGTAGTTACGGCCGACGACTACCACTTTTACCGCCTCGTCGTTCCTGCTTACCAGATAGTCAAGAAGGTATGTCCCGACGCTTCCCAGACCAATGATCATCACCGTAACATTGTCATTCCTGACATGCGTTTCGACTGCGGCCAGCCTGTCCTGCAAAGTTCTCATGTTTATAACCGCTCCTTTCACTCTGCTCAGGCATCAGACGTTATAAAAACTCTGCCTGAATTCATTCTTTCCTTTGTAATTTTTCTTCTCTCCAATAATTTCTGATTGTCTTATAATCATCCCGTGTATTGCAATTGGTCCATCGCTCCAGGCACAGCAGCTCCATTTCCCTGGGATCTGCGGCTTCTATATAACGCTGAATGATTTTCAGATTAGTTCCTCCCTTTTCTTCAAGGAAAAACGCATCGTTTGCTTTCTTCAGGGCGTCGATATCCATAAATTTCCATACCTGGCCTGAATTAAAGACAGCCAGAAAAGGCTCGTTGATCGTAAGCATTCCATGATCACAATTGAATGCATATTTATATCTCCCCGCCTGATCCTGGTAAAGGACAACCGCCCTGCTGGCATAAATCGGTTCCTTTGTATACGTCAGAACGGATTTTTTTGAACCGGAAACCGACGCAAACGATTCCCCGTCAATATCCAGGTCCCCTTCTGCAAAAAGTACCTCACTGCTTCCCGCTTTAACTGCCTCTCTGATTCCAAGATACAGGCTGTACCCTGACGCCAGATCTTCATAATGTTCATTTTTGATCAAAACAATATTGGGAAATTCTTTCCTGAGGTTCTTGTCAACAAACTGCCTCAGTTTGTCAAACTGGTAGCCCCCGACAAGAATAATTTTATCTGCAAAAACACACTTCATTAAAAGGTGCCGTAAAAGCGTATCTTCCGGGTTATCCTCCCAGTAGATCGCCTTCAGAACTTTCTCCTGTTCCGGTATCCCCATGTTAAACCGGCTTGAAACCCCTGCGATTGTGATAATTACTGATTTCATGATTCACTTCCTGCCAGATAGTTTCTGATACATTCTTTCAGCCCTTTCTCAAGATCGACTCTGGGGCTCCAGTTCGTGCGGGTCCTTATTTTCTCTGTGGACAGCAGCCGCCTTTCCGGGTCAGACTGTCTGTACCCGCTGAATTCAATCACAGGATTTTCAATTCCCATCATCCTGGCACAGAGCTCTGCCAGATCAATGATCGAGATCTCCTCATCTGTCGCAACATTATATATGGTCCCGTCAAGGGCCGTGTCTGTATTTACCAGAGCAAGAACAGCACTGCAGCTGTCATAGTTATTCAAAAATGTCCTTCTGTTTTTTCTGCTGTTTTCAAGCAGGACTACCTTCCCTTCATTCTTGAAACTGTTGATGATAAACGGTATGATGTGCTTCGGGAACCGCTCATTCCGGCTGTAAACGTTGGCAAACCGGATAGAACAGCCTTTAATCTTTCCCGCGTCCACGGCATCCTTCAGGAAAAATTCCGTCAGCAGCTTTCCCACGGCATAGCTGGTCCTCTGGCTGTGTTCTGCATCAGCCATGGTGATATAATCATCCTCTTTTACGCCGCCGGTTTCATTCCAGGAATTCATGGAATAAACTTCCGAGGTAGAACAGTTAATATATTTTTGGGCGCCCACCCTGACTGCCTGCTCCAGGAAAGAATTCATGCCTTTTACATTTGTCTCAAAGGTTTCATAAACATGATAAAAATGTTCCGTATGGACGACAGCCGCGCAATTGATATAGACAAGCTCTTCATACTTGTCTTTCTCAGAAGCCGCAAGCTCTTCAACCGCGCGCATCTGCTCCTCATTATTCAAATCATATTCAAAAAACGCAAAACGTTCGTCATCAATACGGTCTTTTACCGTATCGATCGATGATGCATAAAAATTATCAAAACCAATGATTTTATCTTCAGCCCCGTCGGTCAGGATCTGCCGGACAAGTTCATTTCCGGTCATCCCGGTCACCCCGCTGATCACGTATAGTCTCTTCATAACTGCCTCCACTTTCTTTTTTACACGCCCGTTTTCAGTCTTGCCCGATAAAAGTCATCAACGCTGCCATCGTAGGATGCCATGGCCGCTTCAACATCGTATGGAACTGCCCGGAGAACCACCGCCATCGTTCTGGTATCCAGCAGTGCATACTGCGCGGCCGGATTATGATTCCTGGGCTGTCCGACTGAGCCCGGATTGATAAACAGGACCGCATGCTTGTTTCTTCTTTCCGGATCCGCATGGTCATAAAACCTGGTAAACATGTGCGTGTAATGCGAATGTCCAGAAAAAACAACATCATAGGAACTGTAATCCCCTCTAACGTTTTCCGGCCCGACTGCCTTCCAGTACCGGTCTTCGAGTGAACCATGTACAGCAAGAGCTTTTCTGCCCCCCCAGTTCAAATTCATACAGCCCTTCATGATTCATCTTTTCCGAAAGATACCGGCGGGTCTCCCCTGAAAGCCGGGAAGCTGTATGCCTGGCGCATTCCGCACCTCTCCGGCTGGAAAACCTTCCAAAATCTGAAGTCAGAATCGCCCGCTCATGGTTTCCCCAAATACTGCAGATGACTTTATCCTGCAGCCGGAGACGTATATATTCCACAACTTCATTGGACTGCATCCCGTAGTCAATAAGGTCGCCGAGAAGAATGATCCCGTCTATCTCAAAAAAACGCATGTCCTCAACAACCCGTTCCAACGCGGTCATATTTCCGTGAATGTCTGACAATATCGCGTACATAAGCCCCTGCTTTCTCTGCGTCCTAATAATTTATCTCATCAATCAGCGTGATGATCTGTTTAATCGGCATCAGCTCACTGTCAATCTCTTTTGCGCGGTGATGTTTCAGAATACTTTTTGCGGCATTTTCCATCGCCGGGAATGCCGCCCTGAGCAGCTGGTTTGCATAGATACAAATATTGACCCCGTGCGCGGCAAGCTCTTCCTCTGTGACAACATTGAAGGAACTCGGGACTACCACGAGGGGAGTTTCCTTATTTTCCGCCCTGAATTTATCACAGAATTCCAGAATCTCATCCGGCTCTTTCCGCCTGCTGTGAATCATAATGCCGTCAGCTCCCGCCTCCACGAAAGCCCTCGCCCTCTTCAGCGCATCCTCCATGCCCTGCTCCAGAATCAGGCTTTCAATTCTGGCAATGATCATAAAATCATCCGAAAGCTGCGCCTTTTTTCCAGCGGCTATTTTTGCGCTGAAGTCCTCAATGCCTGCCTGCGTCTGCTCAACCTCCGTACCGAAAAGAGAATTCTTTTTAAGGCCGGTCTTGTCCTCGATAATAACGGCCGAAACCCCCATACGTTCCAGAGATCTCACCGTATAAACAAAATGCTCGGTCAATCCGCCGGTATCCCCGTCAAAAATAACCGGTTTCGTCGTTACTTCCATGACATCTTCAATCGTCTGGAAACGGCTGGTCATATCCACCAGTTCAATATCCGGCTTCCCTTTTTCAGTACTGTCGCAAAGAGAAGAAATCCACATTGCGTCAAACTGGTCAATTGTTTCGCCGTCAACAACAACCGTCTTTTCAGCAATCAGTCCGGTAAGCCCGCTGTGTACCTCAATTGTTTTCACAATGGGCACCATCTGCAGCAGCTTGCGGAGCCTTCCTCTGCGGAATTCCGGCATTGCCAGCTTCTCTATCATCTGATGATCCGTCCGCTGCACATTCTCGCTGTAGGTGTATGGAATTTCTACCAGTTCACCCCCATATTTCTTTATCAGATTTTTGATATTCTGATAAATTGCCTGCATGGACGGTAAAGACCAGTTGTCCCCGTGAACAATATAATCCGGATGGAGCCGTTCAAAAATTTCGTCATACATGATCTCATTCTGTACAATGACATGCGCGACACCCGGTATAGCTTCAACCAGCCTGATGCGTTCCTCGAGGCTGACCGCCGGAAACCTGTTATATCGGATACTTGCCGCATCGGCCAGAACACCGACGGTTACTTCGCCCAGCTTCTGCGCTTCATTGATGATATTGAGATGTCCTTCATGAATAACATCCGTGCAGAAACAAGTATAAACAACTTTCATTTCATATTCCTCATATCTCAAAAATATTCTAGGCTGTTTTCTTTTTTACCACATAAACGCAGTATTTCATGCCCACGTTCACCAGAAATATAATAAGCGAAACAAACGCGGCGCATTCCAGCTGCATCTGTCCCTCAAACTGTGTGATCATAAGAGCAATTGGTTTATCTGATACATTTGCCAGAAACGAAACTGCTGAAATGGTCATCATGCAGTTGACAAAAAAATAACTCATCATTTCCAGGATTGTGCCTCTTGCCTGCGGAAGAATCACATCTTTCGTGACTGCCCACCGGCTGATCCCCATCGCGGCCCCAACATTTTCCAGATTCTCATTAATCTTCCCGAACGTATTGTAGGCCATCAGATAAGGCGATGAGAAAAAGTGCATCGAATTTACAAGGAACAGGATCGCAAAGGTCCCGTATAAAACCGTCCCTTTAAAAAACATGACATATGACAGACCCAGCACCAGTCCGGGAACTGCCAGCGACATGATCGACATCAAATGAAGCGGGTAGCTCAGCTTTGTCTTATTCCTTGCCGTCATGTACGCGTTGAAAACTGCCAGAGCAGTGCCAAAGACCGATACTACTGCCGCAATAATCAGCGAGTTCCTCAAATACTTCATTGCCCCCATCTGTACCGCCTGATCCGCGTTTGACAAGGAGAAGGTCATATCAATCGGATATTTATTTACAAACGACAGGACAGAAAAAGATCCGATCGGCAAAAACACCAGAATTACAACCACAACACAAATCACTTTTGCCGCAGTATCCCTTGCCTTATTGTCCTTTATTTCATACGCTTTCCCGACAAAAGCAACGTTTCCTTTATCCCTGTTCATCATATCAAGAATACAGGCAATCAGCGCAGGAACCAGCAGGATCATGCCTATCACGGAACCCTTGCCAAAATCCAGCATGCCTATCACATCCTGGTACATCATGACCGGCAGCGTCGTAAATTTTCCTCCAACCATAAGCGGAACACCGTAATCCGTAATAATCATTGTAAACGTCGCAAAGATTACTGAAATGAGAGGCTTCCGCAGGTATGGAAACGTAATGGCAGAGAACCGGTCTCCTGTTTTAAGGCCCATTACCTCCGCCGCCTCATACGGCGTCCCGTCTTCATACCTGAGCACATCGTAAAGCATCAGGTACGCCACGGGAAATGAATACATTACCGAACCAATAACAATCCCCCAAAAACCATAGATTCCATTATCCAGTCCAATAAGTCTGGAAAGCCATCCGTTCGCTCCAAGGATAATGATCAGCCCCATGCCGTGGGAGATCGACGGAATAAGCATCGGAACCGTCAGCAGCGTATTAACCAGAGTCTTATGCCTTATATTTGTCCTCGCGACAGCCCAGGAAAGAAGCCCGGCAAGAGATACGGAAATCACTGTCGCAGTACCTGAAACGAACAGGGACTGCTTTAACGCTCTGGAAAACTTTCTCGTTGTCATTACCGACAGCACATCAACCGAAGCCATATTTGACAGCATCCTGACCAACGGAAGAATGATCGAGACAAGCCAGAATACACAGAGAAGAAGTTTCAGTGCCGTTGAAGGAGTCCATTTCCGCCTCATCTTTTTTCCTCCGTTACTTCAGCTGCGCGCGCAAACTGAATCAAAGAATTAATCTTTATATTGATATTCCTGATTACAAACCTTTTCACGTAGTCGTCGGCAGGATGATCAATGATATTATGCGGCGTATCCAGCTGATGGATAACCCCTGCGTCCATGACCATGATCCGGTCCGACATCGCAAAGGCCTCTTCCTGATCATGCGTAATATAAATCATCGTATTACCAAATTTCTTTTGGAGTTCCTTCAGTTCCACACGCAGGGACAACCTTGTATCCACATCCAGCGCAGACATCGGTTCATCAAAAAGAATGACGTCAGGATTAAGCGCAAGCGTTCTCGCTATGGCGACCCTCTGCTGCTGTCCGCCAGAAAGCTGGCGTGGCTTTTTATTGATATGCTCTGAAAGCCCCACCAGGGCAAGCATCTCTTCGGCTTTCCTTTTCGCGCTGTCTCTGTCATAGCTGTCTTTCGTAGACGCACTTTTCCTGAGCGCATATTCCACATTGCGAAGGACAGTCATATTTTCAAACAAAGCATAGTTCTGAAATACAATGCCCATCTTTCTCATGGCAGGGGAAACATTTGTAATATCCTTCCCGTCTTTGACAATCCTGCCGCTGTCCGCTGACTCAAGCCCAATCAGTATACGCAGGATTGTCGTCTTGCCGCATCCGGAAGGACCAAGAATCGACAGAAACTCCCCGTCTTTCACTGTAAAGCTGACATCATGCAGTACACCTGTCTGACCAAATGCTTTCGAAAGATTGCTAACAATAATTTTGTCCATATACATTCCCCTGTCAATTGATCCCCTGCCGTCCGATCCTGCAGGAGGATTCCCTGATAATAAGAAAGGAGGGAAGTTTTTACCCTTCACCTCCTGAAAAATTCTGTTTCAGTACTCCCAGTTCTCAAGAAGCCTCATCTTCTCTTCTGTTGTGTTGCCGGACATATCGGAATACTCAATATCCTTCGGGAAATTTTCAATCTCATTCACCTGTCCGACGAATACCTGTTCCGGATAATAAAGCTCCTTATCCTCAAGGACCAGCGTGGTATAGAAGAAATCAAAAACATCCTTGACCGCTTTCCTGGTTTCTTTCCCTTTCGGGATCGCATATCCATACAGGGAATACGGAGAACCTTCCTCGAAGAACAAGATTTTCAGGTTCGCGCCTTCATTGATAGCCGTCACAGCCTGCGCGGTCATGCCAAGTCCAACCGCGGCTTCCCCCTGAATCAGCGCGTTTACGGGGCCGGAACCAGAAGATGTGAACTGCAGGATATTTTCCGCGAGACTGTCAAAATAATCAAAAGCCTCCTCTTCACCCCAGGCATTCACAAGACTCTTGACAAACATATATCCTGTTCCGGAAGACTTGGGATCCGGCATGGAAACAAGTCCCTTAAATTCCGGCTTCAAAAGGTCCGCATAACTGGCCGGTTCCTCAATACCGTTCTCTTCCAATACATCGGGATTGATAATGACGGCGCCTCCGTTTCTCGTCGCGGCAAGATAATGTCCTCCCTCAACCTTGCAGTCATCCACATAGATCGACTGGTCGTAGGCGGATACATCCGCAAGGTACTCTTCCACAAGCCCCGCATAACTGAAATCAAGATCATAAAAGATATCCATGTCCGTATCACTGCCCTCTGCCGCCAGTTTGGCAGCCAGATTGCCGGTAGGCATGTATTCAATAGAAATGTCATAATCCGGGAATTCTTCCTTAAGACGTTCCAGAAAATATTCATTGCGGTACTCTTCAGCGCCGGAATAGATCACAACTTTATTGCTGCTGGTGTCCAGTTCTGCAGAGGCTTCCGGCGCAGCGGGACTTATGGATTCAGTCTCGTCCGCCAGTCCATAAACAGGCAGCGCCAGTGCTGCCAGCAGCGTAAATATAAAAATTCCAGATGCCATCTTTTTCACTTTAAATCTCCTCCTTTAACCATCCATTCTGAATGTTCAATTATACGGAGATTATATTCATTTTTTGAACATATGTCAAGTGATTTAAAGAAAAATACACCTTTTTCTGTTCAAAAATTATTTATTATTCTGTTATAGTGAACTTTCCAGTCATCTTCCTCCTACACATCATAGGTTTTATCGATTTCCTTTAGTTCGCGAAAGGTATCGATCTCCGTAACGTCCTCTTCCGAACAGGCACGGATCTCGACCGCATAGTGAGACCTGCAGTAAAGCAGCGGAACCTGTTCCCAGTACCTCTCTTTGCCGCCCGGCGCCTGGTACACCTCAAGGATATCATTGGAAAGCCTGTGCCCATCCGGCTCTGACCAGTAGGAAATGCCTAGCAGACGCCAGATGTCATCACCCTGTCCTCCGATTTTCTCTTCCGTAATGATTCCGTCCCTGACAGCCACACACCAGTCGTCGGTTCTCTCCTTTTTGATTCCCAGGATGTTGGAGCTGTACTGGTAGCGTTTTATAATCCGGGGATTGCTGATCAGCAGGTCCGCTTCAAACACATAGGAATTTGAAAGCATATACCGGACAACCATGGCAGAAGAAATGTTATTCGACTCGTTATAAAGAGGATTCTCCAAGAACTTAATCATCGGGTATTTATAAAGCAGCTGGTCAAACTGCTCCGGCAGATATCCGCGGACAATATAAATCTCATCAATTCCCGCTTCCAGACACGCGTCAATCAGGCCGTCGATAATCCGTTTCCCTTTCACCCGGACCAGCGGCTTCGGCGTGTTCAAAGTAATCGGCATCAGCCGCGCACTGAACCCCGCCGCCAGAAAAATGGCCCGTTTTACACGATAAGGTTCCAATGCGTCAAGCCCGGCAGAAGTAATCTTCCCTTTTGAAACATATCCAAGCCCGGTCAGTTCTTTAACAAGCCTGTTCACGCTCCCCAGAGACTGACCGGTCAGTTCACAGAGCCGCCTCTGTGTCAATTCTCCATAAACAACATACTGCTCAAGTATATTAAACTGTTTTCTTGAAAGCCCCATAATTTTGCTCCTTTTGTTCCATTTTTATCTAAATTTCAGATCATATTGAACATTATGAGAGCAAATACACTGTTTGTCAACAATAACTCTTCTAGAAACATTCCACGACGTTCCATTTCTATAGTCTTCCGCGCGTATTATGAATCAATCCCAAAGTTCCAAAATATTCAGCGCCATCTAAAATTTTACACATCATACGCCTTATCAATTTCCTTCAGCTCACGGAAAGTATCAATTTCAATCACATCGCCCTCACTGCATTCACGGACTTCTACCTTGTATTCATTAGGAAATACCGAGAGCGGCACCTGCGTCCAGAACAGCTCCTTCCCGCCTGGCATTTCATAGGCCTCTTTTATGTGCGCCGCCAGTTTCCTGCCGGATACATTATCCCAATAGGAAATGCCGTATTCCTGATAACAGTCCACTCCCCCTATCTTATGAGTCGCTATGTATCCGTCCTTCACGGTAAAGCACCAGTCATCCGACCTTTCCTTCCAGTACCCAAGAAAATTGGAAGAATACTGGTATCTCTTAATCAGCTCAGGTTTTTGAAGCAGCAGATCTGCTTCAAATAAATACGCATTGCCAAACAGATACCTTGCGCACAACGCGGAAGAAATATTATTAGTTTCGTTATATGCTGGATTCTCAATAAATTTAATCATCGGGTATTTATAGAGCAGCTGGTCAAACTGCTCCGCAAGATACCCCCGGACAATATAGATTTCGTCGATTCCCGCTGCCAGAACCGCGTCAATAAGCCCGTCAATGATCCGCTTTCCCTGAACCCGGACAAGAGGCTTCGGCGTATTAAGCGTTACCGGAACCAGCCTTGTCCCAAAGCCGGCCGCGATAAATATCGCGCGCTTCACACGGTAAGGTTCAAGCGCCGCGTAACCATCCGAAGTAACTATGCCTTTATTTATGAACCTCGATTCCTCTAATTCTCGAACCACCTGATCCAAGAACTCTTTATTGTAACCAGGAATATTTAACTCAACATGATCTGGTGCTGAGTCTAAAGATTCAAGAATATCAAATTGTATCCTTGTAAGCATGATGAGCCGATTCCCCCTTTTATGAAAACAACAATCTTTACCTTTGAACTCTACCGTTTCCACCAGATCGAAGCAATGCTTGAACATCCTGAACTGTTGTCCTGTTATAGTCTCCCTCAATGGTATGTTTCAGGCAACTTGCAGCTGTGGCGAAATCAATGGCATCCTGGCATTCCATCTTTTGCATCATTGCATAAATCAACCCTGCGGCAAAACTGTCCCCGCCGCCAACGCGATCGACAATTTGAATATTGTATTCTCTACTAAAATAACTTTCCAACGCCTCTGCATCGTAAAGCATTGCATTCCATCCATTTCTACTTGCTGAAAAACTCTTTCTCAGCGTAATCGCTACAAACTTACACCCATATTGACTATGTATCATCTCCGCTGTGTGAACATAGCCCGCATTATTCAGTTCTCCGGATTCCACATCTGTATCGGGCGCTTTTATTCCCAAGACCTTTTCAGCATCCTCCTCGTTGCAAATACAAATATCCACATATTTCATAAACGGCTCCATTACTGTCCGGGCCTTTTTCGGACTCCAAAGCTTTCCACGATAGTTAAGATCACATGAAACCGTGAGCCCCATTCCCTTCGCCGCTTTACATGCATCCTCACAAATCAAGGCAAGTTCATCCGACAGCGCTGGGTTAATTCCTGTCCAATGGAACCAATCTGCACCATCAAATATCTTATCCCAGTCAAAGTTCTCTCGTTTCGCCAAGGAAATAGCCGAGTATTCTCTGTCGTAGATCACTTTAGACGAACGCTGCGATGCTCCCTTTTCAAGGTAATAAAGACCCATCCGTCCATTGCCATAAATAATCTTACTTGTATCAACGCCGAAATATCGCATAGAATTTACAGCAGCATACCCCACATCGTTATCGGGTAGTTTCGTCACGAAAGACGAATCCATCCCAAATATGGAAAGGCTGACGGCAACATTCGCCTCACTGCCACAGAATGTGGAATCAAGGCTGTCTTTTTGAAATAGTTTTGTATATCCTGGTGCTGCTAAACGCAGAAGAATTTCCCCAAATGTTATAACCTTCATAATAATACCCTCTAAAGCAGTCACTCAGCCGTAATTCACACTCTTCTTCAGATTCCGGCTGATTCTTTACATCCATCAAGATTTCATCTAAAAGGATTGTATTCTGATTCTCTACCAACGGCTGGCACTTTCTTTCAGTCTATTGACACATACTTAGGAGTTGTAAGGAATTCAATATCGACTTGTTCCTGATATCCCTTAAGCACTGTTATCATACCTGTATTTTTTTTCTCCACCAGTTCTTTCTGTGTATAAAAATTCATCTTCTGATCGGCATAATTCTCATCGGGATTAGTCGAATAACCATCCATACCAGCAATATATACTTTCTTTATACCCTGGCTTACCAGGAAATGAATTAACATGAGTCCCGCATTATCTTCTACAGCCTCAACCTTGTTTAACAGATCTTTATAACGAACCTGTAAATAGACATCAACAGCCGGGATATTGGATGTTACAATACTCTTCCCCTTCTTCTCCGCAGGAAGATCTCTGTATCGCCGAAGATTACTAAGAAAGATAAAATCGGTCAATTTCTCATCATAATCGTAGTTAATGCTGATTGTGACAATTTCATTTCTAGCGGCACAATCAACTATTTTTTTTCTTTCTACAATCGAACTCAATCCTGGAGCAATAATCAGAGCAGTCTTTCCGGCTATTCTTTCCGCAAAATCGGACAAATGTTCCTCTTGAACTCTATCCTTTTCCTGATACTTCAGATAAAGTTCCTCGATATAGGCTTTGTCATAAGATACCTTCTTATCATCATCCATCATATCGAAAATATTGCTCATATCTTCAAAAGTAAGAGTCTTTTTTTCATCAAGATAACTGGCATAATTGGGATGAGCATTGTGGGAAGCAGAGATATAGTTAGGTAAACTATATCCCCAATAACTCCGCTCATAAAACCGAGTTAAAATCTTATCTACAATTGTGAGAAGTGGCTTAAGCTGATATTTCTTTCCTGAATTCTCGTTAAGATATTCAACGAACAATTCTGTATTAAGATTTCCAGCTCCTCTACCCATTCCCATAATGGAAGAATCGATAATCAGATTCCTGTTTGTCTGTACAGCTATTAGCTGTTGAGCATTGGAATATGCTAACTGCATATTATTGTGACTATGGAAACCGATCCATATACTCTCTTTAAGGTTATGTTCAACCATGAAGAAAAGACGAGTAAGGTCTTTTCCTTTCATCATACCAAAACTGTCCACAATATAGAAAGCATAAGGTTCAAAATCATTAACAATATGGATTGTTTCTAGAAACTCTTCATCTGAATAACTAAGGGATACCATTGCCTGGATAAACACAAGATACCCCTTTGCTTTAATGGCCTTACACAGATCCAGAGCTTCATACCTGTTTTTTTTATGATACGCAACCCTTATGCCATCGATAGAGGAACCATCATAAGGAGGAAGATCGTCAATGCTGTACTCACCATAATTCATCATGGCTACAAAGATTTTCCCTTCCCGGTTCTCAGGGATAATCTTTGCAGCTTCGTCAAGGGTAGTAAACTTGGTTACTTCAGGACTATAAACGATCTTATTTGTAATAAAACCGCATTCTACAATCTCAACATCTGCTTCTACTAATCCAGATGTTATCTTCTTGGCATTATCAAAACCGAATCGCCATTTGTTACAATATCCTCCGTCACGTAAAGTGCAGTCTAAAACATATACCTTATTCATTCTGATTCCTCCGAAGCCTTTAGTGATTGCTAATTTCGCCCGCCTTTATTTTAGCAGCCATAATGGAGCGAACCTTATCAAGATCATTGGGCGTATCAACAGCCAAGCTTTCAACCTCTACTTCCATGAACTTAATCTTATAACCATTCTCAATGAATCGGAGAAGCTCGATATCTTCGATCGCCTCTATCTTTGCTTTCCCGTAGTTCTTTCCGTATTCACAATAGAAAGCAAGAGCATCCGTTCTAAAAGCATAAACGCAAATCTGCTTGTAGAACGGATAATCTATGCTTCCCTTCGGGTACGGTGCTGCCGCTCTCGTCATATATACTCCGATATTATCCTTATTTGTTATAACCTTAGGAATCGTCGAATTAATCAATTCAACAGGATCAGTAATACGCGCCATAAGATTAGTCACCTGGATAGAAGGATCGTCAATCATCGGAAGAATAGCCGCTCGAATTGTCTCTGGAGCCATTAAAGGCTCATCGCCCTGGACATTCACAATAATGTCAGCAGGAATTTTTCTGGCAACCTCTCCAACACGATCTGTTCCAGTCTTATTATCTTCGGAAGTCATAATGACATTCACACCTAATTCAATGCAAGTGTCAAAAATCCTCTGATCATCTGTTGCCACATATACTTCATCGAATTCCGTAACTTGAATTGCCTGCTGATAAGTCCACCAAACCATAGGCTTGCCGCAAATATCTACCAGCGGCTTTCCGGGAAAACGGGATGATTTGTAACGCGCAGGAATAACACCAATGATCTTCATCACTTTAGTCCTCCTTATTCTTAAATATTTTTAAATACTTAATCAATTTGTTTCTGTTGGCAGCTATTGCGATAATAATGGCAGCTAATATAACGTATCGTACAATAGTATATAGATACAAAAATACCATTAAAACAGAAAACAATGTCAATCCTATAGCCATCGCAAAAATAGTTTTCGAGTCAAATAGTTTTATTCCATCCAATTCTTCCTTGCAAATCTGTTTCATAAACAGGTAATGAGCCACACCAAAGACAATATAACAGATCAAGGTTGTATAACCAGGCGCGATATATCCGAAAAGCTTTATTCCGAAATAATTTAATATAAGATTCAGTGCAGCTCCTGACATAGATGCATAAGCTATAAACTTGTTGCGTTTATAGTAGAACTCGACATTGGCAAATATCTGATACATAAAGATAAAGTAAAGACTGGACGCCACGGATGGAACTATCTTTACAGCTTCAGTATACTTTGAACCCGCAAAAACCGCGATGGCTTCCGGGGCAAAAGCAATCAGCATCATCAATATCAGCGCTATTGCTGCAAACATTGCATTTCCTACTTTCGCGATTCTGCCATATTCTTTTCTATCAATCTCACCATAAATCCATGGTGCAAATGATTGATTGATCGAAGTTGCAAGAATATTAAGTACCATCGCGGCAGAATAAGCAACACTATAAATAGCCGCTTCGCTTGATCCAACCATTTTACTAATCATTATCCTGTCAGAATGATTTAATATCATCGTAGATAAATAATGCGGAAGCAAAGGCAAATTAAAGAAGAACGCTACTTTCCAAATTTCTTTTGAATAAAAAACCTTCCCTTTTCTTATATTGTGAATGTATATACATCCGCATACAAGAATGACAGAAATCGCATGGGCAATAATTCTAGCGTTTGCTCCATTTTCGGGCGCAGATAGTACAATTGCAATAATGGGGATGACTGCTCCCAATAGTATATTCGCAACTGTAACTATCACTAAGTTTTTATATCTAAATTCAAATCTTTCCCGTGCTGCCCATAATGATAATGCTGCTGAAGCAATAATTTGAAGAAACATTATTAACACAATTGGGAAGGGCATCTCAAGCAGCTTATTCCAAAAAGAACAGCTGACAAAATATATAACAACCCAACATACCGTTACGGCAGTAATCAAGCCTTGAACAGCAGATACATACTCATCTCTACGATCTTTATAGTCGCGCATACCGTTATTAAATCCACCGTAAAAAAGGTTGAGTGTGCAGAGAATTGATATCAGTTCAACCCAAGTATTATATACGCTAACAATTCCATACTGTTCGGTTGTAAGAATGCGTGTGAAAACAGGGGTCGTTAAAAACGAAATACCTCTTTGAAGAAAACCACATATGGTGAACCACATACCAGCCTTTGCCGGTGTAGACATTTTATTATATTCTTTTAATAATGAATTTTTAAAATTCTTGTCGTTTATCGTCATCTACATCACCATTCGAAAGCTCAAAAAAGAATTTGCCGATCATTTGAACAGGGAGATCATCAACGATGCCTATCCTCAGTGTCGATCTTCTGCACATAATCCATTCCTATAAACACTTTGTTTATTGCGCAATCAAGAAAATTGATCGAGGTGGATGTCACAGATATAGCTGCATAGTACGGTTTTGAATCCGGGTTATAGTTCAACACCTCAGAGGGAAGATTCTTATCTATATACCCACAATGATACCTATCAATCATAGCAGAATAATCGCCTTCATCTCTGGGATGAGGTTTTATAACAACCTTATAGCCCTTATTACAGTAGTCCTTTACGATGGACTCAAACACCTTTAATTGAGTTATCATCGTTGACACATGGCCATCATTATATAATGGCTGTGTGCAAAGCAATACAGCATCCTCATGGCTATCATCCATATTTTTGTTTTCTGCAAAAATGTTAAAAACTGTTTTCCTTTGTTCAGGTGATAGCTTCCCAAATAATTCTTTTCTGGGCACTTCAAAAAACTTTTCGTTCTGATATTGCAAGTTTTGCAAGCTGTTGACTTCCACGTCAATACAGGCATCCGAATTGCCCCAGGCCTGTGTGCCAAGCCCTGTCAACCGTTTAATTCTAAACTTCAGTGAATTCCTATCATAGCTTGCTTTCGTTATGCTATAATATTTATCAAAGTATCTATAATAATCCAGAGCGTCCTCCAATAGATGATATTTATATCCCTTGGCAATCAGATAATAGGCAAGATAATGAACATCTTGAAATAGATAAATAGCAGAATACTGACCGAAATCCAGTTTCAAGTATTTTTCAACAATCTTTTTATTTTGATATTGATGGAGGAATTGATCCAGTCGCTGGTTAACCTTCTTTTCCTCATTCCAAATGCTCACGTTGTCATACTCAATAATTCTATGGAATACACCTGATTTTTCAAGCGACAAATATAATTCCTCATAACCCGGAATACGATTTGATAACAGCACATCATATTTTTCTTCTGAAAGAATACATTTTATTGTGCTAATCAGTACATGATAATAAGTAACACAAATATATAACTTCATACAATCTCAATTCCTTTCTTGTCAGGTCATACGATCCTCTTATTGAAATATTTCGAATAATACATCATAGCTAATAAAAGGAATATACCAACTTCCTTTCTTCGGGCCTCCGCAATATATACTATTGTATATCCAACAAACAGGAATGCTAAAATTGCATGACTAATATTTTTTTCTTTAGCATCCAATCTTCTAATTGCAACATATACTAAAGCAAAATATATAATAAGAAGAATAATGCCACCTGTAAAAATCAAATCCAAATAATTATTATGGCATTGATATACATCCCAATTCCAATTGACAGGAATTTCAGCCCACCCTAGACCCATAAATTGATGACCTTCCAGCAATTGTAGAGCAGTATTCCATATTGTAGTCCTACCAGTAAATTTCACAGTCCTATTTAGGTACATCTCCATTACTCTTGCGATTGAAGTATTGACTCCAAAACTTATAATCAGATATGATAAAATAATTGATACAATCATACTAATGCCACATATTTTATATTTAGATGTCTTAATATTTCGTAAGAACACGATCATAAGAACTGTTACGATTATTGAAATGCCGCTCGTCACAGAACCTCCTATGATCTCAGAGAAAACCAGCAATGCTATATATAAGAAGTAGGAAAACTTTAGTTTTTTATATTTCGTCAGATAATGTAATGTGGCAAACATGATGCCCATATAGTAAAAGAATATAAACGCATTTCTGTTTCCAAAAAACCACATGCCAGACAATGTTGCACCAACATATAACCCGTTTGGATAAACCAACTGTGTTATAACATTTATGACCACAAACACAACCATCCAAAAATGAAAAACTGCAACATATTCTTCTAGATAATCATTCAATAAGTAGTATCGAAGTATCGAAATACCTACCAAAACTTTAAATGAAAAGAATGTTGATTCCCAAAATCCATGACCATTTATTACATTCGTAAAGATTGTCCAACCCCAAAATAGAACTATTAATATTGAAAATAAATCAACTCGTTTAGTGCTATTTGAAAAAAGAATAATAATACAAAACAAAAGAGAAAAATACAACAGCAAAGTAAAAGGTAAATGTATAATTCGCCATATGCCACCATACATTTCTGACATATCTAAAATTCCAGATGGCTCAATTACACCCAAAATCAGTAAACTCATAAAAATCGGATTGCATATATTAGTTTTAAATCTTATATTGAAACTCTTCTTATTTTTCATACTTGTTCAAATCCTTATTAGTTATAACCTCTGATATTGGAACATAGATCCCAATTCTTAAAATTCAACTCAATATTTAGATTTTCATTCGGTGCAACGTCAAAAACAACATCCCATACTTCTAGGTACTGCTAACTTGAAAAGCATCCAAGATCTTCATATGGTCGTCATTAGATAAATTTCTTAAATATTTTTTATATCCTGAAGGAACCGCGACCTTAAATTTTCAAATTCTATATATACTTGTTCAAACATATACTTTTTATCAATTATCTCCCGTTCGCCATAATGAACAGGAAAATTGCAGGCAACCAGATCTAACGTCTCATAATCGATTCGCTTTTGCTAATAAATTCATCATTGATGCGAAAGAGTAAGCATCAAACAATTTTGCTATGTTACCTACCACTTTTCTGAATGCAACAAATCGATGCGCGCCAGATATTCCTTTCTAACCGCTTTCGAGCGAATATTATCAAAAATCTTTAATTTCCAGTAATACGTTTTGTACCCAAAAGAATTGTCTGATACTCTATCAATAGGAAATAGTCAACATTAACGCCTATTTCCGGAACATAAACTGTTTTTATAGTTAATTCTGATATTAGGATCTCATACTCTCGCATATGATACATTGCATTTTTATTATTTTCTAATGTGAAATTTCTGAATCTGCTCAATGTCAAGGTTGAAAATCCACTAATAAATTTTTCATAATCCTCTCTTAGCATCATGACATCGCCATCATCATCCTAGGGCTAGAACCCTGATGGCGTACTGCTCCTAAACAGTTCCATCAGAAAGGAAGTACTTGATTCCATTCTCATGATGCCAGGGTCGAAAGGTCATGCGTTCCATGTTCGCATGGAAAAGCATGACACTGAGCCCCCAAAAACACCGAAAAGGAGCCATTTTTCATGGAAAAATGTGCGGATTTGAGGTGTTTCAGGATTTCGTGAGCACGAAGTGCGGAGAAATCCGTGGCATCATGGGGGCAAAATTCCTTTTGACCCCAGCATCATTCTCATTGCAATAAGAATCAATCTCCCACAGTATTTCAAAATGGCATCTTCGTTCTTTTTGCAGTTCTATTTATATTAACTATATCTCTCATCATTAATATTACTTTTCTTAATTGTTTTTCCTGTAGAAATCCAATAAGACTATACCATGAATCATTCCCAATCAAATTTTACTTCCCAAGACTCTTGATGATTAATTGCATCGAGTGGGGTAGGTATTTCCATATAATTATCCCCATACAAATTACGCAAATAGGTATCATATCCTTTGGGAATCCAAAATATCTTGTCACGGAACTTCCTGTCCACTGACTCTAACATCAATTCTCGCTTGATGACTTCCCTTTCTCCGTAGTGCACTGGCATACTACACGCAACATATTCGGATTCATCAAACCTTTGTTTACTTGCTACAATATTCATTCTTTGGGCAAAATAACGAGAGCCAAATATCCTAGCAACCGCACCCATACCTTTCCTCAGCACCTTGAATTTATGCCTTGAGGAAAATCCCTTTCTTTTAGCCTCCGAACACATAATATCCAGATACTTGAGATAAGCAAAGAAAACTTTCTTTCGATGCTTTCCCTTGGGTAATCCATCAATAGGAAAAACATCTACACTTACTCCTATACCAGGATCGTATACCGTTTTATGCACAATATGAGTGCGCTTATTCCATATTCTCGCATAAGGTATATTCCACTTATCGTCTATCGAAAGTGCGCCTATATCAACTGAGTCCGAATGATTTTTCTTAAACGCCTTCACAAAACGCTCGAAATCATCTCTAGGCATCATAATATCTCCATCATCATCCCATGGAATGAATCCATTATGACGTACTGCACCAAGACATGTTCCACCGGAAAGAAAGTACCTAATACTATTCTTCCTGCAAAAATCATCTATCTCACATAAAATTTCGTATACGACATCCTGCATTTTGATTATTGTTTCATTAATTTTATACTGCTCATCCATTATCTTCTCACCCAATTATCAAGAAAATTAGAATTTTATATCCCAGTCTTGAAGGTGTGTGTACCCATTTTCCTCTGCATTCCTTGGGATTTCCATATAGTTGCCATAAAGATTTGAGAGATATGTATCATAGTCAAGTGGAATTGAAAAATCACGATCCACAAACCGCATCCGTATTTCCTTTTCTATAACACTCTTTGGCATAATCTCTCTTTTCCCATATCCTGGAGCAATTCCTACTCCAACATACTTTGAAGAAGAAAATGGATATTTCCTCGCTAACTTGTCCATTTTCTTAGCAAAATAACGCATACCTAATGGTTTTAGAATGACCTTCAAGATTCTTTTTAGAAATCTAAATTTTTCGCCTTCAAAGAATTCAGATTTAATTGTCGCAAGACCTAGACTAGATAAAATTTTCATATGAGCTAGATACATCCTCTGGGCAACTTTATCTGTTGGAAATCCATCAATAGGAAATACATCTACAAAGACACCCAAGTTAACATCCTCTAATTTATTAAGATGAAGACTTGTTTTGTCATTCCAAACCCTGCAAAACTCTCGATTCCAATCCTTGTTTATAGAAATCGCACCAATTTGATACTTTCGATCTTGATATTTTGAATACTCTTCTATGAATCTATCATAGTATTGACGAGGCAGCATTATGTCTGCGTCATCGTCCCACGGTATAAAGCCTTTATGACGTACTGCTCCGAGACATGAACCCGCACATAAATAGTACTGTATCCCCCTTTTTGTGCAAAATGAATCAATCTCACAAAGAATTGGATAGATCGTGTCTTGAATCTTTTTTACTTTAAGCTGTGCTTCTTTAGCGCTTATCGTACTCATCTACTTCTTCCCCTGTCCATGGTATACATTAGAGCATACTTCCTTATACAATGTTTATCCAGTACATATTTATTTGATTTCTGCATCTGAATTCAGCTACAGAGTCTCTATATTCATTTCAGCTACATCCTCCACCAAAACAGCATGATAGACAGACGTGAGCAACATCCTTTCCCCAACTAAAAGACTCATGATTCTTTACGACGATTCCGAAAACAGTCATAGGATCAATCCTACGTTCATTGACACATTCCACAATAACCTTTTTAATGTTTACACTATAGGTTTCTTCAACTTCCTGCTGTTTTAAATCCCTCGTACAAGGAATCAGTCCATAGAAATATCCACATGAGTGATTCCAAGCACTGGAATGTCAAGGCAAGCCTGGGCTAACACAACCGCATTGATTGAATGCGTGTGAGTGACACCTCCAATAAATGGGAAAACTCTGTAAAACTCTAGATTCACTTCGTATATCAGCTTCCTTAACTCTTCCAGCATCTTGTCCCCTGTCTTTCAAATGATTTCCTTCAATATCTCCACTGTATGAGATAAGCCTCTCTCTGCGTCGAATAGCCCCTTCCAGCCAAGATTTAACAACTCTGTACTGTCGAGGGATGAGTTGCTCATAGGATTAAATTCCCTTTTCTCTGCCTCTGTAGGAAGCTCCATTTTTAGCTCTACATCACCAGATTTAGCAAGAATCTCAGCCATGCCTCGAATGTTTATAATTGATGTCGGATTAGAGATGTTATATGCAGCAACAGACTCACCTCTCAACAGCACCTTCAAAATCGCCGATGCACTGTCCAAGCAATAGCAATAACTCCGAATCTGACTTCCATCACTCTTCATCACAATGTCTTTACCCCGGGCAACGTCATAAGCCCAAGCAGATGAAACCCTATTGTCTGATTCCACTGCTGTCGGGCCATAAATATGTCCGGGACGAATAATCACAGAATCAACGCTATACTCATCATAATAGGAAGCACATAGTGTTTCTGCGGCACGCTTACCAACAGAGTAGGAATTCCTGGCATTGAGCAAATCTATATATCCATATTCATTAGATTTGTATGGCTGAATGCCTTCTTTTTTTCCATAAACCTCAGAACTGGAAATGTAAAGAATTCGTTTTATATCCTTCTCTTTTGCATAATCTAGCAAATACTTAATTCCGGTAAAATTACTCAGCATTGTTTCTACCGGTTCTTTTACGATCTTGTTTGGAGACGCATTGCTTGCACCGTGAATAATATAGTCGCAAGGAAGGGTTAACATATTCTCTGTCGAAGAGGCATCGTAGGGGACGAAGCTGAACCAAGTCTCACCCGTATAAAGTGCAAACCGTGTCTTCACCCTTTTCTCGCTTCTTCCTGCCGCAAGAATCCTTATTTTACCTCCATGAGTCTCATTCCATCGAATGAGGACATCCATTACGGCAGAACAGATAAGTCCAGTACAGCCGGTGACCATCACTCCACAGCCAGCCAATTCATCAAGCTCCGGTAATGCCTCTAAAATCTCATCGAGATCGGAGAGCCAGAGTTTACTTTCATAGATACCCATACGTTTAATCCTTCAGCCAATCAGAACGCTTTGCTGCCAATAGCGCCTTGAAGATATCGATATCCTCAACCGTTGTCAATTTGATGTTCTTTTCCGATCCTGTCGAAAAGTATACTTGTTCGCCCATTTCTATCATTAGTGTACAAGATGCAACCGAATTAGTGATTCCCTTTTCGAGCGCACGCCGATGCAGATCGCATATCTCACAAAGCCTGAATGCTTGCGGGGTCTGTGTGCGTTTGAGTCTATCTCGCGGATAGCTTCCAACTGAAATAACCCCGTCCTCTGTCTGCATCATAGCCTCGGCACAGGGGATAACTGTTATTGCATTACCATACTTCTGTGCAACGCGGATATTATCTGAAATTATTTCCGCTGAAACCATTGGACGGATCGCATCATGGATTAGGACAAGATCGTCAGGCGAAAAGTAGTTTTCGAGATCAAAAACACCGTTTCGGATAGACGCCTGCCCACTGTCGCCTCCAGGAATCACATATTTCAATTTTGTAATATTGAACTGTTTTGCGTAAGCCCAAAGGATCTGCTCCCACCCGGCAATGCATACAACCGCAATTGCGTCAATCTCGGGGTGATTTTGAAATGCTTCCAACGTGTAAACGATCACCGGCCGCTCATTTACGGTCAGGAATTGCTTAGGTATGTCCTGGTGCATCCGGTTACCAGATCCACCAGCAATTAAGAGAGCTATATTTTTCATATCTTTATTTTACCTCATAATATCGAGAAATTACTAATTAATTTCTGCCACATTAATCCTAACTATTCGAATGTTATCTTAGTGTCGTTCCATCATGCTTATCGTGAACTCTCATACTCTTTAAAACTTTTATATGGATCTATTATTATATATGTATGGTGCACTATACGGTTGTCAACAGGTGGCAATTTCATATAGTCACCATATCGTTTCTGCATATACTTTTCTGGTTCTGTTGCGCCGTCAAAATATAGACCTTCAAACTCAAGCTTCTTTGGTTCTGTAAACCATTCTTTTGGATATGAAATTGCAGAAAAAAGAGTTATATCTTGACCATAATAATCAAGAATCTCTTTACCCTTTACAGAGCCCAATCTTTCTTCAATCTTGACTATTGTTTTCTTTCGATTCGCATCTGAAAACAACTTTAAAACCACTTTTGAAACAGTTGCTAATATTACTCCGTGATTTACCGGTGGGCGATTGTTTACTAGGACTTTAAGTAAATGCGATAATAGAATATCTTTCGTTCTTATTATCCTATTTGATGAACATTCGTAAAATGGATAAACATCAATATATATACCTTTATTTATATTAAGATCTACTTCATCCCTTTCAATACACGTCGTTTCAGTATCACGTATTCTCATAGCAATTGATCTGTAATCTGAATCCGTTTCTTTACTTTGGACAAAATACCTTTCGCCAAATTGATCCTTTAATTCTATCAACCGTTTCGCGTCAACGTATGGCATAAGGACATCTATATCATCATCCCAAGGGATAAATCCTTTATGCCGCAAAGCTCCAAGGCAAGTTCCAAAGGCAAGATAATACCGAAGACCATTCGTCTCACAAACCTCATCAAGCTTAATCAGCATTTCAAGTTGGACTTTTCTAATATCCTTTCTGAGTTGTTTCTCGCTCATGCAACCTGCCTCCAAATGTTATAGCACTTTGATTAGATTACTTCCTGATAAATCGTAACTGTCTTTCCCGTCATTTTCTCAACTGTAAAGTTATTCCAAGCATATTCGTAAGCTTTTTCTACATGTTCCCTATAGTCAGCCTTATCCTTTACAATCTTGAGCATTTCTTCTTTTACCTGTTGTGGATTGTTCAACATTAGCTCAAAACAGTACCTTTGATCGTCAAAGCCTCCCGTCCTAGTTCGTAAAACAGGAACTTTCAATAAAAACGCCTCAACAACAGAAAGCGGGAAACCTTCATTTGTTGATGTCAATATCAATGCATCGCTAATCCCGAGAATATCCCTTGTATTAGCCCAACCTGTGAAAACAAAACTCTCGTTCAGTCCATACTCATCTATTATTTTTGCGATTTTCTCGTAATAGCTACCTGTTTGCGAACCGCTGCATATGATCTTAACCTTTTCTCTCTCTTCTTTACTCATCATCCGCACTGCTTCAACTACTAATGCGTGATTCTTCACTTCGTCTATCCTTGAGTGCATTGCAAATACTATATTAGACGGTTTAACATTCCATCGCTCTCTCAAGGATTCTTTTTCCTCAACAGATAGGGGTAATAGTTGCTTTTCGTCAACCCCGTTGAAAATGGTTACAACCTTGCTTTTATTCACCCTTAATTTCTCTACAAGAAAGTTGCTGACCTCTGTCGATACACCTATTGCCTTATCGCCAACAAAAGTCATACTTCTATGAAGAACGTCAGCCGGTACATTAGCCAAATGCAATGTATAAACCATCGGAATCCTATAAAATATCCTATACACTTTCATATAAAGTGCAGCCATCCGATGATGACAATGTACTATGTCTATTTTTCTATCAAGAATGATCTTATGTAATTCACGAACCTGTTTCAGAATCACTATAGGGTTTAGGGATGTAACATCAAGTTCCACAAAGTCTACTTGCGAAGTACCTCTTCCAATTTGTAAGTCGTTGGTAGAAGAAACCACAATAACATAATGCCCTTGCCTTACTAATTCTTCTGACAACTGCTTCATGTGATTGCCTACACCAGACTTCGCTACAATTCTTGAAAACAGCAATATATTCATATTTCAAGGACTCCTATTAGTTGCGAAACACTATTTATTGGTTGCTTCTGGACTTTTGGATTATCACAATACAACCCATCCGCATTCATAAACCATAAACTCCTCATCCCCAGCTGCTGTGGAGCCTGAAAGTCCTTTGTTGGATTGTCTCCAACGTACACTACATCAGCTGGATTAAGCCGCCACCGGGTTATCAGAATACGAAATGCGATATCGCAAGGTTTGCGGAATTGAACACCACCAAGTTCATCTGTGATGATCACACCATCTACATTTAACCCCAATGCCTCTATTTTATTCCGCTGTCCTTCTGGTCTTCCATCAGTAATAATACCAACTTTTATACCTTTTGCTTTCAGTTCTTCTATCATCTCAGCTACACCCGGATAGAGATGAATACTTGGTATGTGGGAACGATAGACCTCCAGCACTTCTGCTTTCTCATTCTCTCGTCCCAGTTCTTTCAACAGCTCATCTATGGCAGGTTTTCCGGCTTCAAAAAAGCTCCACAGCTTTTCTTCATATCTACCATCGAGGTAATCGCTGACAGCTCTATAACCGCTCCTAACATACTCTTTCTCTGGGTAGAGCGTATCATCAAGATCGAAGATCACGCCTTTGATATGCCCCTTACCTTCGGTTATGCACACAGACTGATCGAAGCGGCTATAAATAGCTCCATCGGCAATCTCCTGCGCCTCAACCTCTTCGCCATCCATAATTTTCAGAATTGCTTCCGCGCTTCTTGCGCCTGCTTTCACGGACAGAGGTGCTCCGCCCCCAAAACGAGGATTGATTTCGATAAACCAGTCAATACCTGCAGCATCTCGGATAAGCTGAACAGTCATCGGGCCACAGGGCTTGAATACCTTACACAGTGCCTTCGACTCTTGAATCATGGTTTTATCCATGCAGATCTGGGTCTTGAGAACTTCCCCTGCTCTTACTTGAAGCCTCTCACGGGGCACGATACTTATCGGCCCCCCATGCCAATCGCAGAAGATATCAATTGTATACTCATGTCCGCTCACGAACGGTTGAACTATATAATCTTTAACCTGTCCAGCATATATTTCCAGTTCTTCTTGATTCTCTACCTTAAATGCGTTAATAGAACTGCTCCCATCCTTCGGTTTAATAAAGGCCGGGTAGCCGCTCTTGTACTCTTTCCAATCATTGACAGGCGTCGGCGCATGCAAGCCACAATCTACAAAAAACTGACTTGTATTGTTTTTATCCCGGCAGATTCGAATCTTGTCAGGAGCACTAATCATCACTTTCGTTCCGATAGCTTCAAACTTTTCCTTATTCTCAGACAACACCAGCAGATCCGTGTCTATTGTGGGAATGAGCAGATCGATGTGATCAGCTTTGCATATAGACAATAGGTTATCTATGTATCCCGGATCCTTCATTGCAACGACTATCCTGGTATAATCACAATACGCTAATGCAGGAGCTGTTCCAGCCATATCTGCGCCATAAATTTTCAATTCTTTATTCAGCACCAGTGCAGCATTTCTGAATGCCTGTAAAAGCTCTATTCTCCTGCCGACACCTGTAAAAAGTAATCTCATCAATTCTACTCCGATCCCATGAACTCTCCCATGGTGGCTTCTCCAGCGGCACTAATCCCATCACGCCTTAAAACAGTTTGTACTGTCTCAAAAATGATCTTCCAGTCTCCTAGAAACGTGACATGATCCACATACTTCACGTCCCAGTCAAACTTTTCCTCCCACGAAATGGCGTTCCGTCCGTGAACCTGTGCGAGCCCTGTAAATCCTGGTCTTACCTCGTGGCGACGCGCTTGATGCTCGTCATATCTATCAAGATACTGGACAAGCAAAGGCCGAGGACCAACCACTGCCATATCGCCCTTTAACATATTGAAAAGTTCAGGGAGCTCGTCCAGACTTGTTCTACGCAATTTCTTCCCGAATGGCGTCAACCGTACAGCATCCTGTTTTGGATCAATCACATCATCCTTTGGCGGTAACATTGTACGGAATTTATATAGCTTGAATATCTTTCCATTTCTTCCAGGCCGATCTTGAGTAAAAAGTATGGGGCTTCCCAACTTAATGCGAACCAAGATTGCTACAATGAGCAATACTGGAGAAAGAACGATTGTGGCTAATAATGAACACAGAAAATCCTGTGGTCGTTTAATAAATCTTTCATATGGTCCATAAGGTTTATGTTTCTTCATATACTCTTCCCGCCAGTCAATCATCCCACAGATGCTCTTTTTCTCTTTTCTACAAAGTCATCAAACGAACATATGTACCTAGCCGGTACCCCCCCACAACAGAATTTGAGGGTACGTCTTTATTCACAAGACTTCCTGCGCCAATAATCACGTTTGAGCCAATATTTACACCACCGAGAATCGTAGAATTCGATCCTATGAACACATTATCTCCGACATATATGTCACCGATAAATTCCTCAAATTCAAATTCGTTTCCTTCTCGGTGATTCAGCATATCATGAATAACGTCATGGGTGATGAAATAGACGTTGGATCCGCAGCGCACATTATCGCCTAAAAAAATTCTGTCGGCATATAAAGGAACCAATCTATCACGCCATATTGTATTTTTCCCAATATTACCGAATACATTGTGTTTTCTTAAGTATTCGACTCTCTTGTCAGATCTCATCATCAAAGAGATTCGTAGTGAATGCCATAGCCGTTTGTTCATCTACTGTTCCTCTCTAAACTGGAGCCGGATTATTACTCACAGTCATTTGCGCACTGAATTACACCCAATTTAGCCTTCCGATGTGATTATCTCAGTCATATTCAGCAGATGCCTATATGACCTGACCCCTCATGCATATCCAGCCGATGCCTATATGACCTCTTATGCACATTCAGCCAACATGGTTTTTTCTATGGTACATACCTCATACATACGGAGCCGATATCACCTAAAGCATCTGTGAATAATGTCAATAATCACATCCTGCTCTTCAGACTTCATCTTATTATCAGACGGTAAACAGAGCCCACGTTGGAAAATATCTGCACCTACATCAACATATCCACCGTTTATATAGGCATTTGTGCACCCTCTGCCGTTACCTTCCCGTGTCACAAAGCCGTTCATCCGGTACATCGGTTGCATATGCATAGGCTTCCAGATTGGCCGCCCCTCTACATTAAAAGCACTTAGTGCATCCAGTATCTCCATCGGACAGCTCTTCCCAGGTTCACTTACATAAAGGTACTCTTTCTCACCCCTGACCTGCTGACACATAGCCGACTCATCGATCAGGAGACAACTGAGCCAATAATTCAGCTTGGCTTTATCCTCAAACGGGTTGACTACCACAGGCAGATCCTTGAGACCTTCTCTGTATCGCTCATAGATAGCTTTTTTCTGTGCAATGTGTTCATCGATATGAAGTATATTGCCTCTTGCGATCCCGGCGATGATATTGCTCATGCGGTAATTATAACCGAGTTCCTCGTGCTGATACCAAGGTGCTGCCTCTCTGCTCTGTGTTGACCATTTGCGAACCTTATCGGCATCATCCTTGTTGTTGGTTACGAACATTCCGCCTGAACTGCCTGTTACAATCTTGTTCCCATTGAAGCTGATCGCATTGAAGTCACCAAAGCTGCCACACATACCACTTACCACTGAACCGTCATAACGCGCACCCATTGCTTCAGCAGCATCTTCAACAATCAGTGCTCCATGCTTCCGGCATATCGTTACGATCTCATCCATCTTTGCTGGAACCCCGTAAAGATGCGCCAATACGACGAGCTTTACATCCGGATACAGCTTGAAAGCCTTTTCCAGAGCCTCCGGATCCATGTTCCAGGTATCGGTCTCCGTATCAATAAAGACCGTCTCCCCGCCTTCATAAACAACCGGATTTACAGATGCATCAAAAGTCATATCCGAACAAAACACTCTCTGCCCTGCCAGGCTGTTCCCCGGCTCTGCTCCCGGGTTAATACGCTCAGCCGCCAGCTTCACACACAGATGTAAAGCCGCCGTCCCGCAGGACAATGCCACCGCGTAGTTCATTCCCAGATATTCAGCTGTCATCCTTTCCAGCTCGTTGATGTTCTCCCCAACCGTGGAAACCCCTTAAACGCGACCACGTGACAAAATCAAGAATTTCTGTCGTAATGTAAAAAAAATAAGCCCACCAGGTCACCTTCTCACTGGATTATCATCCATCCAGTCAGACTGCGACCCAGTGGGCTATTTGGAATCAGCTATCTTTATAGCATCAGTTCTTTCCTGATTATATCCTCCAGCTTATAGACAATCTCAATTCTTTCCGAATCATACACAAACACCGTGTCGATAAACCGCTCCACTATCTCATTGGTCAGCTTCCCAGTGAACAGCTTCGTATCTTCTGCCGCCCTGTCTACTGCGGCTACCATCTCGCTCTGTTCCTCTTCTGCTTTTTTCGCCTCTTGCTGTTCTTCCTCAAGGGAATCAATTTCTTGCTGCATTTTTTTCTTCTTCTCCAGATACTCTTGCCTGGTCATCATCTGCCCGGCATAGAGTTCATACAAATTCAGCTTACTGTTTTTGAGCTGTGCGATTCTGCCTTCTAGGGCTACGGCTGCACCTTTTTTGCTCTCCCTGTGGGCTTTCTCCTGAAGGAAAATGATCGTAAGCGATGAATAAGATACCGTTCGATTAAAAACTGGTCAGCAGCCAGGGGGCAGCTGTCACCACGACATCTCCCCCCGATTCTCCGGCGTTTCCGTTTCTGTATCCATCACCCCGCTGCAGCGTTCCTTTATAAAATCACTCCACGGCATCATCGCCTCCACGCCTGCGGGCTCATCCTTGTAGTCCGGCATGTACAGCAGCAATGTATAGAGGTACTGGAACACATTCAGGCGGTTTGCTTTTGCCGTCTCCACAAG
>CANQAR010000019.1 GCA_947588845.1 uncultured Lachnospiraceae bacterium | reverse complement strand
GTGCTCTGCCGTGTGGATATCAACCAGCCGGTCGACAAAAAGACCAACACATTAAAGAGCATCAACCGTATCCAGGGCTGTGTTCCCACGATCCGCGAGCTGGCGGACAAGGGAGCGAAGGTAGTCCTGATGGCGCATCAGGGCAGCGATATTGAGTACAAGAACTTCTATACCACGGAGCCTCACTCAAAGGTTCTGGCCGAGCTCCTGAACCGGGAAGTGAAATTTATCGACGATGTCTGCGGACCGGCGGCCCGCGAGGCGATCAAGGCTCTGAAGGACGGAGAGATCCTTCTTCTGGACAATGTGCGTTTTGTCTCTGAGGAGCAGACGCTCTTTGAGATGAAGCTGAACCTGTCCCATGAGGAGCAGGCAAAGACGCTGCTGGTGCGCACGCTTGCCCCGCTTGGCGATATTTATGTGTGCGACGCGTTTGCGGCGGCTCACAGAGATCAGCCTTCACTCTGCGGTTTCGAGCAGGTGATGCCGTCCGCGATGGGACGTCTGTTCGAAGCTGAGTACTGCGCGGTATCCCAGGTGATGGAGAATCCGGAGCGTCCCTGCGTGTTCGTGCTGGGCGGCGCGAAGATCTCCGACGCGTTCCTGATGATGGAGACAGTTCTTGGACGCGGCATCGCGGACCAGGTGCTGACAGGCGGCCTCGTGGCCAACATCCTGCTGGCGGCTGCCGGCAAGGAGATCGGCAAGAAAAGCATGGACTTTATCGTGAAGTCCAACTACGCGGAGTGGATTGAGAAAGCGAAGCCTCTCTATGAACAGTACAAGGACAAGATCGTGCTGCCGCAGGATCTGGCCTGGGTTGAGAATGGAAAGCGCAAGGAAGCGAGAGTCAATTATATACCGAATTATGTGGGTCTGGTGGATATCGGACATAAAGCTGCCGAAGAATACCGTGAGATCATTCTGAATGCGAAGACGGTCTGCGTCAACGGACCGATGGGAATCTTCGAGGAAGAGCTGACGGAGTACGGCACAGAGGCAGTCTGGGACGCGCTGGCGGATTCCGAGGCTTACACACTGGTGGGCGGCGGCGACAGCGTGACAGCTACGGAGAAATACGGCCTCAAAGACCGGATGTCCTATATCTGTACGGCAGGCGGCGCGCTGATCCGCTTCCTTTCCGGGGAAGAACTTCCAGTCGTGAAGGCGCTGCGCCATGCGGCGAAGACATTCGCGTAAATAACAAGTGATACTGCCCCGCGCGGGGCATGGAGGTAACAATGAAATTAGAGTTTGGTTTTGGAACAGGAATTCAGACGGTGGAAGTGCCGGATCAGAATGTGCTGGGTGTTCTGCATGCCAATGAAGTGGAATGTGAACTGACCGGGGAGGCGGAGGTGCGCCGTGCGCTTTCTGCTCCGATCGGGGCTCCGCTTCTGAAGGATGTGGTAAAGCCGGGTGAGAAGATTGCGATCATCACCAGCGATATCACCAGGCCGATGCCGACGTATGTGGTGCTGCCTCCGCTTCTTGATACGCTTTATGAGGCGGGTGTCCGCAAAGAAGACATCACGCTGGTGTTCGCGCTGGGCAGCCACAGAAAGCATAAACCGGAAGAGATGAAAAAACTTGCGGGAGAGAGAGCTTTCTCGGAGATCACCTGTGTTGACAGCGATCCTTCCGACTGTGTGCACATGGGGACGACATCCCACGGAACGCCCGTGGATATCACGCGGGTCGTGGCGGAAGCAGACCGGAGAATCTGCCTTGGAAATATTGAGTATCATTATTTTGCGGGCTACAGCGGAGGCGCGAAGGCGATCATGCCGGGCGTGTCCACAAGGGACGCGATTCAGGCAAACCACAGCCAGATGGTGAAGCCGGAGGCATGTGCGGGACGGCTTGACGGCAATCCGCTGCGCGAGGATATTGAGGAAGCAGGAAAGATTGTCGGCATTGACTATATTGTCAATGTGGTGCTTGACGAGCACAAAAAAGTAATCATGGCGGCAGCAGGTGACGCGGTAAAAGCGCACAGAGAAGCCTGCCGTTTCCTGGATCGGATCTACCGCAAGGAGATCCCGCAGCGCGCGGACATCGTTCTGGTATCCCAGGGCGGCGCTCCCAAGGATCTGAATCTGTATCAGACGCAGAAAGCGCTGGACAACGCGAAGCACGCGGTAAAGAAGGGCGGAATCGTCATTCTGATCGGTTCCTGTAAAGAGGGACTGGGCGAGCGCGTGTTTGAAGAGTGGATGACGAAATCGCCGACGGCTTCTTCCATGATCGAGCGGATCCAGACGGATTTCCAGCTGGGCGGCCACAAGGCTGCTGCCATCGCGATGGTTCTGGAGAACGCCGACATTTATCTGGTGTCGGATCTGGAGGACGAGTTTGTCCGCGGTATTTTCCTTGAGCCGAAGCCGTCCGCGCAGAAAGCGCTCGACGACGCGTTTGAGAAGCTGGGAAAGGACGCGACAGTGCTGGCGATGCCGTACGGAGGATCCACGCTTCCGTGTGTAACTGAATAATTATTGATAGGAGAAGACAATTATGGATTATGCAAAAGAGTCTTTGAGACTTCATGAGCAGTGGAAGGGCAAGATCGAGGTGATTGCGACCGTCCCGGTTGCGACGAAGGATGATCTTTCCCTGGCATATACTCCCGGCGTTGCGCAGCCCTGCCTGGAGATTCAGAAGGATGAGGAGAAATCCTACGAACTTACCCGCAGACACAACATGTGCGCGGTGATCACCGACGGCAGCGCCGTACTCGGCCTTGGCGATATCGGCCCTGTGGCAGGCATGCCGGTTATGGAAGGAAAGTGCGTCCTGTTCAAGGCATTCGGTAATGTGGACGCGTTCCCGCTCTGCGTTAAGACGAAAGATGTAGACGAGTTTGTCAATACGGTAGCGCTGATTTCCGGTTCCTTCGGAGGGATCAATCTTGAGGATATCTCAGCTCCGCGCTGCTTCGAGATCGAGCGCAAACTGAAGGAAAAATGCGATATTCCGATCTTCCACGATGACCAGCACGGCACGGCAGTCATCTCTCTGGCGGGCCTCACGAACGCGCTGAAGGTTGTCGGCAAGAAGAAAGAGGATGTGAAGGTTGTCACTTCCGGAGCAGGCGCTGCGGCGATCTCGATCGTGAGACTGCTTCTGGCGGCGGGCTTTAAGAACATTACAATGTGCGACCGCTCAGGCGCGATCTACGCGGGCCGTGAGAAGGGCATGAACTGGATCAAGGAAGAGATGGCGCAGGTGACGAACCTGGAGAAGAAGCAGGGCACGCTGGCGGACATGCTGGTGGGAGCGGATATATTTATCGGTGTATCGGCGCCTGGCCAGGTGACTAAAGAGATGGTGCAGACGATGAACAAAGATGCGATCATCTTTGCGTGCGCGAACCCGACGCCGGAGATCTTCCCGGATGAGGCGAAGGCAGGCGGAGCGGCGGTAGTATCGACCGGACGCAGCGACTTCCCGAACCAGATCAACAACGTGCTTGCGTTCCCGGGAATCTTCCGCGGTACATTCGATGTGCGTGCGAAGGACATCAACGAGGAGATGAAGATGGCGGCTGCGAAGGCTCTGGCGGATCTGATTTCCGACGAGGAACTCAGCGCCGACTATATCATCCCGAAGGCATTTGACCCGAGAGTGGGCCCGGCGGTGGCGAAGGCTGTCGCGGAGGCGGCGCGCAGGTCAGGTGTGGCAAGGTTATAAGAAAAAGGTCTGCGGGCTTTCTCTTGTGGGAGTGCCCGCGGAACAGGTATAGATGCGCAGGCCCGCATACGGTCAGCTGCTGGCGCAGCATGCGGGCCGCACGGAGAGCAGGAGGGAAAAACTGCCTCCTACTCGATTTTTAAAAGATGAGGAGAAAAAAATGGATGCTGAATTGAAGAAAAGCTTACAGAAGCTGGCGGCCCAGATCCGCATCGGCACTGTGGAATCCATCAAATCCCGCGGATTCGGACATATCGGCGGCGCTTTAAGCGTATGCGATGCCCTGGCGGTTCTCTACGGTTCTCAGATGACGGTAGATCCCGCCAATCCGAAGATGCCGACGAGAGACAAGCTGGTCTGCTCCAAAGGACATGCAGGCCCCGCTGTTTACGCCGCGCTTGCTCTGAAAGGATTCTATCCCTATGATGAGATTAAGACACTGAATCAGCCGGGAACAAAATTCCCGAGCCACTGCGACTGTAACAAGACGCCGGGCGTGGATATCACGACAGGTTCTCTGGGTCAGGGAACTTCCCTCGCGGCAGGCATCGCGCTGGCGGACAAGCTGAAAAAGCAGAGCTGCCGCACATTCCTGATCGTGGGCGACGGAGAGATCAACGAAGGACAGTGCTGGGAAGCGTTTATGTTCGCGGCCGCGAAGAAGCTTTCCAACCTGGTTGTCCTGATAGACTGGAACAAGAAACAGCTTGACGGCTATACAAAGGATATTCTTCCGAACGAGGATCTGGACGGCAAGATGAAGGCGTTCGGATTTGAGACGGTTAAGATCAACGGAAACGATGTGGAAGCGCTCTATGAAGCTCTTGAAAATACAAAGAAGGGCGGAGACAAACCTTACGCCATCGTGATGGATACCGTAAAGGGCGCCGGAGTGAAGGAAGTCGAGGAGACCATGAGCAACCACAGCATGACCGTCGGCGCTGACAAGTTTGACGAGTGGCTGGCCGAGCTTCGCGAGAAGCTTGCCGCCCTGGAATAAGCGGAGGGAAGAATATGAATATAGTATATAACGGAGAAATGGAATCCCGCGCATTCAAGGAAATTCTCGGCAAGGAGATCCCCGCTCTGGCAGAGAAGGATCCGGATGTCATTTATCTGGACGCTGACCTTATGAGCTGTATCGGTACGGCCAAATGGGCGGCGGCTCATCCTGACCGTGCGATCAACTGCGGTATTGCGGAGAGCAATATGATCGGAGTTGCCTGCGGTCTTGCATCCCAGGGCTTCAAGCCGATCTGCCATACATTCGGACCGTTTGCCTCCCGCCGCTGCTTTGATCAGCTTTTCCTGTCGGCAGGCTACACGGGCAACGATATCACTGTAATCGGTACGGACCCCGGCATCACGGCCGCTTTCAACGGCGGAACGCATATGCCGTTTGAAGATATGGCGCTTTACCGCGCGATCCCGACCGCGACGGTCATCGACATCGCGGACGCAAACCAGCTCATCAGCGTGCTCAATCAGGTGAGCGATATCAAAGGTGTGAAATACATCCGTGTGCCCCGTAAATTGACGGCAAAGGTTTACGCGGACGGCGAGACGACGCCGATCGGTAAAGGAAACACGATCCGTGAGGGTAAAGACGCGGTTGTCTTCGCGACTGGAATCATGATTCATGAGGCGATGATGGCGGCAGCCGAGCTCGCGAAGGAAGGCATCGAGATCAGCGTAGTGGATATGTTCACCGTGAAGCCGATCGACAAGGAGTGCGTGCTGAAGTACGCGAAGGCGACGGGAGCAGTCGTGACGGCGGAGAACCACAACAAGATCGGCGGACTTTACAGCGCGGTGACGGAAGTGCTGGCCGGCGAACTGCCTGTTCCGGTGGAATATGTGGCGGTGGAGGATGTCTACGGCGAAGTAGGTCCTCAGGATTATCTGCGCAAGGCGTTTGACCTGACGTCAGATCATATTGTCCGGAAAGTGAAGAAGGCAATCGGCCGCAAGTAAATTTTTAATGAAAGCCCGTTCGATGTCCATTCGCCGGTGCATGTGAGCATGCCCGTCGATGGCCGCTCTCAGTAAATTATGGCGAACGCATCCAGCGTTTGCTGTAAAATAAATAAACAAATACAACAGGCATAACAGACACTGAGAATGAAAAAGAGGAAAGGAGAATGCTTTATGGTAACAGTAGGTATCATTGGAGCAGGCAGAATCGGCAAGGTTCATGTAGAGAGCATCTGCACGAAAGTTCCGAACGCACAGGTAAAAATCCTGGCGGATCCGTTCATGAATGACGAGACGGCCGCATGGGCAAAAGCAAAAGGCGTACAGCACACGACGAAGGATTACAAGGAAGTTCTTGCGGATCCGGAGATCCAGGCAGTTCTGATCTGCTCCTCCACAAACACACACGCTTCCATCTCCATCGAGGCAATTGAGGCAGGAAAACATGTATTCTGCGAGAAGCCGATCGATCTGGAAGTGGCAAAGATCAAAGAAGTTATCGCGGCTCTTGAGAAGCATCCGGTGAAATATCAGGTAGGTTTCAACCGCAGATTCGACCACAACTACGCGGCAGTTCAGAAGGCTGTTGCAGACGGCAAAATCGGTGATGTGCATATCGTGAAGATCGCGTCCAGGGATCCGGCTCCGCCATCAATGGATTATGTAAAGGTGTCCGGAGGAATCTTCCTTGACATGATGATCCATGACTTCGATATGGCCCGCTTCCTTTCCGGCAGCGATGCAGAAGAAGTCTATGCAGAGGGCGCTGTGCTGGTAGATCCGGCAATCGGCGAGGCAGGCGACGTTGACACGGCAGTTGTCACGATGAAGATGGCAAACGGCGCGATCGCTGTCATCGACAACTCCAGAAAAGCAGTCTACGGCTATGATCAGAGAGCGGAAGTATTCGGCTCCAAGGGTATGGCTGCGTCTGGAAACGACAGTGCGTCCACCGTTCAGATCAGCAACGAGGACGGCGTAACAGGCGAGAAGCCGCTGTACTTCTTCCTTGAGCGCTATATGGAAGCGTACGCAACCGAGATCAAGGGCTTCGTGAACGCAATCGAGAACGATACGGAGACTCCGGTCACGATCATGGACGGTCTGAAACCGGTAGTTATGGGCCTTGCTGCCAAGAAGTCTCTGGCAGAGCATCGTCCGGTCAAGATTTCTGAGCTTATGTAATAATGTACTGTGTGCGGCTGCGCCTTCGGGCGCAGCCGCGTGCATTTTTGCGTATGCGTACATGTGCACGCAACGAAAAAATTTCATGTCGGCAGCAAATTTACATGTCTGGTTATATTTCACAAAAACGCTCCCCTTTCATCTGGCAAAAAGCCAGACAAAATCAGGAAAAATGTACAAAAATATTGTGAATATTTTATCAATTATGCAAAATGAACAAATATGAACTGTAATTTTGTTGAAAAAGCGAATTGCGTACACGCACACGCATTGCTATAATGTATGAAAATAAAAAACACAGGAGGTAAACTATGAAAAAGAAAGTTTTAGCAACTCTGCTGGCGGCTGTTATGGCGGTTGGCACACTGTGCATGGGCGTCAGCGCGGAAGAAGAAACTGCGGGCGCACTCGATATCGGCGCGGATGTCGGTGAGATCACATTCATCATGGCGCTCCGTGACGAGTTCCTGTCTGAGCTGGAGAGCGGCGCTCAGGAAGCGGCTGAGAACTTCGGCATCAAAGTTACGACGCAGGACGCGAAGAACGACACCAGCACAATGCTTCAGTATGTTGAGACCGCAAAGAACGCGGGCCAGAAGGTTGTCATCGTGAACATGCCTGATCCGGAGACAGCTCCGCAGGTTGTGGAAGCAGCAGGCGACATGAAGGTGGTATTCGTAAACCGTCTTCCGGCTGACACTTCCGTACTGAATGAGAATGTTGCCTATGTAGGATCTGATGAGCATGATTCCGGAAGGTATCAGGGCGAGTTCCTTGCTGAGTACTTCAAAGGCCAGGACAAGACCGAGATCAAGTACATCCTTCTGAATGGTACACTTGGCCAGACATCCACGACGCTTCGTACCGAGTCCGTGCTTCAGGCACTTGAGGACAACGGCATCACGGCTGAGGAAGCGAGCGCTCCGCTTGCATGTGATTATGACCGTGCGACAGCACAGGATATGATCGCTCCGCTGCTTACGGCACAGACCGAGTTCGACTGCATCATCTCCAACAACGACGCTATGGCAATCGGCGCGATCGAGGCTCTGAAGATGGTTGACATGGATCCGACCTCCATCCCGATCGTCGGCATCGACGCTACAGTTGACGGACGTCAGGCAGTCAAGGACGGCACGCTTGCGATGACCGTATTCCAGAACGCGTATGGCCAGGGAGCAGGCGCTCTTCAGGCAGCTGTAAACCTTGTAGAGGGCAATGGCCTTGCAGACAACACAGAGTTTGAGACCGATGAGACAGGCTTCATCCTCTGGGTACCGTTTGAGCCGGTTACCGCTGACAACGTAGCTGATTACGACTGATTCGGAAGCTGAAAAACAAGAACCCGTGGATATTTTCTGTTGGGCGCCGGCGTTCGCCGGCGCCTGTATAATAAATACAGTAATAATAATGAAAATAAGGACACAGCAAACTTAATATAGAACAGAGGTGAGAGATTTGAGTGAAGAATATGTACTGGAAATGCATGACATCGTGAAGGAATTTCCTGGTGTGCGTGCGCTGAAAGGCGTACAGCTGAAAGTCCGTCCGGGAACCGTACATACACTGATGGGGGAGAACGGCGCGGGCAAGTCCACGCTGATGAAGTGCCTGATCGGCATCCAGCCAGTTACTTCCGGAAAGATCATCTACAAAGGTAAAGAGGTGGCTTTCAAGTCGACGCAGGAAGCGCTTGACGCAGGTATCTCCATGATTCATCAGGAGCTGTCTCCGGTGCTTGAGCGTTCGGTGGCGGATAACGTGTGGCTGGGCCGTGAGCCGAAGAAGGGCCTGCTGATTGATAAAAAGAAGATGAACGACGACTGCCGCGAGCTGTTCGCGCGTATGGGCCTTGACCTTGACCCGAACGAGAAGATGAAGAACCTGACGGTGGCGAAGATGCAGATGGTTGAGATCGTAAAGGCCGTATCGTATGACGCATCGATCGTGATCATGGATGAGCCGACGTCGGCGCTGACCGAGGCGGAGGTAGCGGATCTGTTCAAGATCATCGCGGATCTGAAGGCGAAAGGCGTGGCGATCATCTATATCTCCCACAAGATGGATGAAATCTTCCAGATCAGTGATGATATCTCCGTTTACCGTGACGGTGAGTTCGTCGCTTCGGACCGCGCGGAGAATCTGACGCAGGATAAGCTGATTCAGCTGATGGTAGGCCGTGAGATCACGGATATGTTCCCGAAGGTTCCATGTCCGATTGGCGACGTGGTGCTGAAGGTAGAGCATCTGAACGCGGGCCGTCTGGTGCAGGATGTATCGTTTGATTTGAGAAAAGGCGAGATTCTTGGTTTCGCAGGTCTTGTAGGAGCGGGACGTACCGAGACGATGGAGGCAATCTTCGGAATGCGCCATGTCACGAGCGGAAAGATCTACAAGGACGGACAGGAACTTCATATTAAGAATCCGGGCGACGCGATCCGCAATCACATTGGTCTGCTGACGGAGGACCGCCGTGGAAACGGTATCGTAGGCCTCCTGAGCGTAAAAATGAATTCTGTCATCTCGAAGCTGATTCTCGGCAAGTATGGAATGCCGCTGAACAACAAGCAGATGATTAAAGATACAGAGGAATATATCGAGAAGCTTCGCACCAAGACGGCGAGCATAGATACGCCGATCGCGAACCTCTCCGGAGGAAACCAGCAGAAGGTTCTGGTTGGCCGGTGGCTTCTGACCGATCCGGATATCCTGATCGTCGACGAGCCGACCAGAGGTATCGACGTAGGAGCGAAGTCTGAAATTCATTCGCTGCTGTCCGAGCTTGCGGGCCAGGGCAAGGCGATCATCGTGATCTCATCAGAGATGCCGGAGGTTATGGGCGTGGCGGACCGTATCGTGGTTATGCACGAAGGCCATGTGAGCGGCATTCTGGACCGCAGCGAGTTTTCACAGGAACTTATCATGAAGTATGCGACGACCCACGAGATGGGAAAGAGATAAAAGGCAGGGGGGAATCCGAACATGAACAGCAATATGAAAAAAACAATATCCGATAATATGATCTGGCTGATCCTTGTGGCGCTGATCATCATCATGAGTATCGCAAGACCGGTATTCTTTACCGTGGCGAACGCGAGGACGCTGCTTACGGGCGAATCCATCAAAGGTATCCTTGCCTTCGGCGTAGCACTGGCAATCCTGACAAAGGGCATTGACCTTTCCATCGGCGCGTCCGCGGCTCTGATCGCGTGCGTGACCGGCGCGCTTGTACAGCCGGCAGACCTGGCGACCAAGGTGCTTCCGGGCGTAGGTCCGCTTCCGGCAATCGTAGTCATCATCATCGGTCTTCTGATGGGAGCTGTAATCGGCGCCATCATGGGAGCGATCATCGCTTACACGAAGATGCCGGCATTCATCGCAACCCTGGGCGGGCAGCTGATCTGCCGTGCGGCGGCGAAGATCTTCACGAGCCGTCCGGTATCAAACCTTTCCGACAGCTATCGTTTCCTGGGCAGCGGAAAGATCGGCGGTTTCCCGGTGATCATCCTTGTATTTGTCGTAGTATTTATTCTTGCATGGTTCATCCTGAATCAGACAAGATTTGGAAAGAGCCTCTACGCGATCGGCGGCAATGACCAGGCGGCGCGTGTGGCAGGTATCAATGTAGAAAAGAACCTTGTGATCACCTACATCCTGGTAGGTCTGTGCGCAGCGCTGGCAGGTATCCTTCTGGCAGGCCGTGCAGGATCCGCTGACCCGGCAAACTCCGGTCTTAACTATGAGCTTGACGCTATCGCGGCGGCGACCGTAGGCGGAACCTCCCATACCGGCGGTATCTGTAAGGTAACGGGCGTGCTTTGCGGTATCCTGATTCTCGGCGTTATCAACAACGGCCTCGTGCTGATCGGCGTGGATGATAACTACACGAACATCATCAAAGGTATCATCATCGTGGCGGCTGTTGCGCTCGACATGAGAAAGAATACGAGAAAGGCATAATTTTCTGCAGAACAGGCTGTAAAATTTTACGACTATGAAAGAAAGCATGTCCCTTGTGCGCAGTTATTTTTGGTGCGCAGATTTCCTGGGATGACTGTGCATGGGGACAGGCTTTGCAGGTATGTTTTCCATTTTTAGAGGATCAAAATTGCACGCAAAAAAAGCACTTGCGTGCAATTTTGATATATGGTATTATGCCCATGAATGGGGGGAAAAGTATGGCTGTAACATTACAGCAGATTGCAGAAGCTGCGGGTGTGTCTAGGGGAACGGTGGACAGGGCGATGAACAATCGCGGCCGTATTAATCCGGAAGTCGCGGAGCGGATAAGGCTGATCGCGAAGAAGATGGGATACCAGCCGAACCGGGCGGGCCGGGCGCTCGCGATGTCGGGGAGGTCGCTCACGATCGGAGTGATCATACAGGTGGCCGGGACACCATTCATGGAGAAAGTGCTGGAGGGAATCCTTCAGGCAAAGGAAGATGCCGAACGGCTTGGGGCAAACGTACTCGTCCGGAAAATTCCTGATATGAGCGCCGAGAAAGTGATCGCGGAGATCGAGGAGCTGAGAAAAGGTGGCTGCGACGGGATTGCGCTTATGCCGGTTGACGACCGGCGTCTGAGGGAAACGGTAGACAGTCTCGCGGAGGAACATATTCCTGTAGTGACATTTAATTCGGATATTGAGGATTCGGCGAGGATCTGTTTTGTAGGACAGGACGCGATGCAGAGCGGCCGCGCCGCGGCGGGGCTGATGGCGGAGATCATGCCGGACGGAGGCAAAGTCCTTGTGATATCCGGATATCCGACAAACCATTCCAATAAAAACAGGACACGGGGATTCATTGAAGAGCTTTCAGCCAGCAGAGCGGATATCGATATTCTGGATGTGCAGTATGCGTTTGACGATGACCGGATCGCGGGGATGATCGCGGAAGAGATGGTAAAAGAGTACAGTGATCTCGGGGGAATTTATCTGACCGCTTCCGGGGTAGAAGGAGTGTGCGAATCCCTGGAACACTGCGGCCTGTCAGGAAAGGTGCGCGTGATCTCGAATGATCTCACGGACCAGAATATCCGCTTTCTGAAAGAGGGGAAAATCCGTTTTCTGCTCGGGCAGGATGCCCACAAACAGGGATATGAGCCGGTAATGCTGCTGTTCAATAAGCTGTTTGACGGAAAAGATCCTGAGAAAGAGTTTATGTATACGGAGATTGTGATCAAGACAAAGTATAATATCTGATACGCCCCGCGAGGATTCATTCTGTTTCCGCCGCAGCTTCATGAACTCCATAAGAGTTCGGACTTGAAAATGCCCGCCGCACGGCGTAATATGGGTTGCGTGCAAAATTACCGATATGAAAACAGACTGTGCGGCGGCATTCTTTGAAATTTAGATAACCTGTACCAAATCGACAAAATTTTCCACATTATTTTCATGCATTTTTGATAATTTTCCCGTTATTTTTATGGTAAATATACAAAATAAATAAATTTATTCTAGCAAATTTGTGTAAAAAAGATATTGCGTGCACGGGCACGCAGTGGTATTATAACGATGCAGACCAAGAACGGGAAAATTTAAACATGTGCAGGCTGTTCCGACATGTGCGGGTGTCGGCAGTGCGGCAGAGAATACAAAAAATAAAAAAGGTGGAATTATCATGTTGAGAGTAGGAGTTATTGGCTGTGGAGGAATGGGAAAAGACCACATCAGGAGAATTACGGAAAGAACACAGGGCGCGGAAGTAGTTGCGGTTTCCGATGTTTTTGAGGAGGGAGCGAAGACAGCAGCGCAGATTGCGGGCGGCGCGAAAGTGTACACGGACAGTAAAGAACTGATCAATGATCCGGATGTGGATGCGGTTTTGATTGTTTCTCCGGGATTTGCTCATGTGAATGATCTTCTTGAAGCGATTCGCGTTGGCAAGAGAGTATTTTGTGAGAAGCCGCTGTGTACCACGGCGGATGACTGCAAAAAGGTTATGGATGCGGAGACGGCGTCAGGAAAGCATCTGATCCAGCTTGGCTTTATGCGCCGCTATCATAAGGGTTACATCCAGATCAAGGACGCGATCGCGACAGGCGAGTTTGGCGAGCCGCTGATGATGCACTGTACGCACAGAAATCCGGAGGTGGGAACAAATTATAACACGCCGATGGCAGTACACGATACCGTGATCCATGAGATCGATCTCTGCCACTGGCTGGTGAACGACGATTATGAGAGTGTACAGGTGATCATGCCGAAGGCCACAAAGTATTCGCACTCTGAACTGAAGGATCCGCAGATCATGCTGATGCGCACGAAGAGCGGTATCTGCATTGATGTAGAGTGTTTTGTAAACTGCAGGTTCGGTTATGACATCAACTGCGAAGTTGTGTGTGAGGACGGAGCGCTTAAGATGGGAACGCCGATGGCTCCGAGCATCCGCAAAAACGCGAAAGCTTCCACAGAGATCACGACAGACTGCTTCGTATTGTTTAAAGACGCGTATGACGCGGAGATTCAGAACTGGGTTGACTGCGCGGAAAAGGGCGTAATTGAAGGACCGAACACATGGGACGGATACCTTGCGGCAGTTACGGCGGACGCTCTGGTCAAAGCGCAGGAGACAGGAAATATTGAGAAAGTTGTAACGGTTGAAAAACCGGAATTTTACAAATAAAAAAGGAGAATGAAAATCATGAAACTTGGATTTAATGAAGCAACAGCGCTGAAATGCAAAGGACAGTCCCTGATGGCAGATCTGGAGGCCTGCGAGAAGTATGGTTTTGATTATATTGAGGTCAGATTTGACTGCGTAAGAGAGTATCTGAAGGATCATACTCTCGAGGAGCTGGCAGACTGGTTTAAGAATCACAACCTCAAACCGTGGGCTTACAACACACTCGAGTTCTTCAACCAGAGAGACGAGGCAGGCGAGAAGGAGATCGACGAGCATGTGGATTTCATCCTCGAGGTCTGCAAGGCGATCGGCATGAAGATGCTGATCACAGTTCCGACCTGCAACGTGAAGGACAAGAGCGTTTCCGAGATCAAGGAAGAGGCAGTCGCAAGACTTCGCTATCTCTCCGACAAGGTTGGCTCCGACATCAGAATTTCCCTTGAGTTCTGCGGCACGCCGTTCTGCTCGATCAACCAGTTTGGTACAGCATACGATGTTGTCAAGGCAGTTGACAGGGACAACGTCGGTATCACAGTAGATACCTTCCATTTCCATGAGATGTGCTCAAAGATCGAAGATCTGAGAAACGCGGACGGAAAGAAAGTTTTCGTTTACCATCTGAATGACTGCGAGGATCTTCCGCTTGGCTCCTGCGGCGACGACAAGAGACTGTGGCCGGAAGAAGGCGTGGTGGATCACGCGGCGATCGCTTCAGCTCTGAAAGAGATCGGCTTCGACGGCGTCTGCACAATCGAGGAGTTCCGTCCGGAGTATTATGAGATGCCGCATGAGGAGAACGTGAAGAAAGCGGCGGAAGTGACAAAGGCATTCGTGAAGAAATACTTCGCATAATGTCAATACCAGGGTCGAACAGAGTATTTATAAAAGATAAGGAGAGACGAATATGCTGGATAAGAATAAGGTATCTCTTGGAATCGCCCCGATCGGCTGGACAAACGACGACATGCCGGATCTGGGAAAAGAAAATACATTTGAGCAGACAATAAGCGAGATGGCGCTGGCAGGCTTCAAGGGATGCGAGGTTGGAAGCCACTATCCGACGGATCCGGCAGTGCTGAAAAAAGCGCTTGATCTGAGAGGACTCACGATCTGCAATCAGTGGTTTTCCTCATTTTTGATCAGCAAGCCTTATGAGGAGACAGAGGAAGCGTTTATCAAGCAGTGCGATTTCCTTCTGCAGGTAGGATCAAAGTGCATCGGAGTTTCCGAGCAGAGCTACAGCACACAGGGAATGCTTGATCATCCGATCCAGGAAGGCAAGTATGTCATGAACGATCAGGAATGGGATCTGCTGACAACGGGCCTGAACAAGCTTGGGAAGATCGCGAAAGATAAGGGAATGGTACTCACCTTCCATCATCATATGGGAACAGTTGTGCAGACAGAGGAAGAGATCGACCGTTTCATGGCATCCGTGGATCCGGATCTGGTTTATCTGCTGTTCGACAGCGGTCATCTGTCCTTTGCCGGAATCGATCCGGAGAAGGTACTGAAGAAATATGTGAACCGTGTGCGTCACGTTCATCTGAAGGATCTCCGCAAGGATGTTGTGGAGCAGTCCCGCAAAGAGAAATGGAGCTTTCTGAAGGGTGTCCGCGCAGGCACATTCACGGTGCCGGGCGACGGAGATGTGGATTTCGCGCCGATCTTCCGCATCCTGGAAGAGGCGGACTATCAGGGCTGGGTTGTCGTTGAAGCGGAGCAGGATCCCGCAAAGGCAAATCCGTTTGAATATGCGCTGAAAGCGAGAAAGTACATCGCGGAGCATACAGGACTGTAAGATATAAGTCAGGAAAAAGGAGAGATCAAAATGAAGATAGCATTTGATGTTGATGTTTTGGCAAAGCAAATGGGTATTAACGATATGGTGCATCAGGTGGCAGACTGGGGCTATAAATATATCGAACAGTCTCCGCATCCGCGTATCAACCCGTTCTACAAACACCCGCTCTTTTCGAAGGAGTGTGAGCAGGAATACCGTCAGGCTCTTCGCGAGACCGGTGTGGAGATCTCTTCCTTTATTGTAGTTTACCGCTGGTCTGGTCCCACGGAGGAACAGAGAAAATTTGCGGTTGAGAACTGGAAGAGGATGATTCAGATCGCGGGAGACATGGGAGTCAAAGTCATCAACACAGAGCTTTCGGGAGATCCGAATCAGCAGGAGATCTGCAACGGAATGTGGTTCCGGTCAATGGAAGAGCTTCTGCCGATCATCGAGAAGGAAGATATCCGCGTGGAGATTCAGTCGCATCCGTATGATTTCTGCGAGCTGAATAATGAGACGTGCGACATGGTGAAATCATTCCGGTCAAAGCATCTTGGGTATGTGTATTCTTCCCCGCATGGATTTTTCTACGATCAGGGGAAGGGCGATGTCCGTTCGATGCTGAGATACGCGGGAGATGAGCTGACGCATGTGCTGTTTGCGGATACGTTCAACCAGACGCTGGACTGCCGCTATATCGCAAATCCGCCCTGGCTGAACGCAAGAGGAAAGTCCGACGTGACGATCCATCAGCATCTGGCAATGGGAGAAGGAGATGTGGACTTCGACGGAATCTTCGAGACGTTAAGAGAGATGGATTTTGCGAACAAGCAGCTTAAGCCGGACGCTCCGAAGGCAGGAGGAGACAACATCGCGTGCGTATCGATGTTCGGATTCCCGGAGAAGATGAACAAGCAGGCTCCGGAAGCGAGAGAAAGAATTGAGAAAGAGCTTCTTGGTAAATAAATTGTTTACTGCAGGCTGGTTTTAACAGTTAACACGGGGGAGAATCCTGGAAACGGGATTCTCTCCCGTTTATTGTCTTTTTTTAAAGTATTAAGAATTTTGATGTTACTTTTATACAAAGTTGTGGTATAGTAGGGGAAGAAAAAAATTTGAAGGGACGAAATTCCGATGAAAAAAGTGGTGGTTACGGTACTTATACTGGCGCTCCTCGGAGGAGGGGGATACGGGGCTTATTATTATTTTTATCTGAGGAACCAGCCGGAGTCGGCGGACCGTGTCTCCTCGACGAGTGAGGACGCGGTACATGTGGATTCCGTGGCAATGATTACGGGAATCGGCAGCGGGAACGGCCTGACGGAACGCTATGGCGGGGAGACCGTGGCGCAGGCGACTCTCGAGGTGAAACTTGCGTCCGACCGTAAGGTGGAGGAATGTTACGTCAAGGAAGGCGACGAGGTCAAAGAGGGCGACAAGCTGTTCATATATGATACGCAGGAGAGCGAGGATAAGCTTGCCCAGACGCAGATCGATATCGAGCGCGCGCAGGGCGAGATTGAGACGAGCAAACGCGCGATCACGGAAAATGAGCGTATGCGGAATCAGGCTGCGGAGGAGGATAAGCTGACGTACACGACAGCTATCCTGCAGGAGGAGAACTCCATCAAGCAGAAAGAATATGATATCAAGCAGAAAGAGCGGGAGATCACGAAGCTGCAGGAGGAGATTGATAACGCGGTCGTGACGGCCGAGATGGCCGGGATCATTCAGAGCATAAAGGATCCGGAGAGCAGCGAAGCTTCCTATGGATATGGTTACGGCGGGGATGAGAGTTCGGCGTATATCACGATCCTTGCGGCAGGGGATTTCCGGATTGAGGGGAAGATGAACGAGCAGAACATGATGGGAATCACGGAAGGAATGCCGATGATCGTTTTCTCGCGTATTGATGAGAACATGCGCTGGTACGGAACGGTCTCCGAGATTGACACGAGTCCGGTGGAAGAAAATCAGAATAATTATTATTATGGAGATTCCGGCGCGGATTCCTCGACGTACAAGTTTTATGTGGAGCTTGACAGCTCCGAGGGACTGATCCTGGGCCAGCATGTCTATATGGAAGCGGATGTCGGGCAGGAAGAGGAAAAAGAGGGACTGTGGCTCGAGGATTACTATATTATGGAAGAAGACGGGACGAACTATGTGTGGGCAGCCTCCAGTTCCAATGTCCTCGAAAAGCGGGAAGTTGCGCTTGGAGAATATGACGAAGAGCAGATGAAATATGAGATCACGGACGGACTTGATGAGGATGACTATATCGCTTTCCCGATGGATGAGTATGCAGAAGGGCAGCCGGTTGTCTACAACAGTACAGACATGAGTGTGCCGGATCTGGGCGCCTATGAGGAACCGCTGTACGGCGACGGAATGGAAGGCCTCGATGACGCGATGATGAATGAGGTCGGAATGGAAGGCTTCGATGATTCGATGATGAACGAAGACGGAATGGAAGGCTTCGATGATTCGATGATGAACGAAGGCGGGATGGAAGGCTTCGATGATTCGATGATGAACGAAGGCGGGATGGAAGGCCTTGACGATTCAATGATGAACGAAGGCGGAATGGAAGGCCTTGACGATTCGATGATGAACGAAGGCGGAATGGAAGGTCTTGATGATTCGATGATGAATGAGGTCGGAATGGAAGGCTCTGACGACGCGGTGACGTATGGAGATGGAATGAATGTGCCGTACTATGACGCGGATGCGGATGTGTATGTCGGCGCGGAGGAAATCGGCGGAGCAGCTGCGGGCGGCCAGGAGATAGAATGATAAAGGAGGATGTCCTGTGATCCTGAAACTGGACCATATCTACAAAGATTATATACAGGGGAAGATGACTGTTCCGGTTCTGAAGGATGTGTCGCTTCATGTGGAGGAAGGAGAGTATGTGGCGATCATGGGGCCGTCTGGTTCTGGAAAGTCCACACTGATGAATATTATCGGATGTCTTGACAGGCCAACCTCCGGAGATTACGAACTGGACGGGAAGAATGTACTGTCCCTGAACGACAAGGCGATGGCTGCGGCGCGTCTGCAGAAAGTCGGCTTTGTGTTTCAGAATTTCCAGCTTTTGTCGAGGCAGTCGGCGCTTGAGAATGTGGCCCTGCCGCTGGTGTATGCGGGAGTCAGGAAAAAAGTCCGAAGGCAGCGCGCGAGGGAGGCGCTTGAGAAAGTAGGACTTGAAGACCGTGTGAGTTTTAAGCCCACGCAGCTTTCCGGTGGCCAGAAGCAGAGGGTGGCAATCGCGCGTGCCATCGTGAACAGGCCGAAGGTTCTTCTGGCGGATGAGCCGACCGGAGCGCTTGACTCGAAGTCGAGCAAACAGGTGATGGAGCTGTTTCAGAGGCTGAATGATGAAGGGGTTACGATTGTGATGATCACACATGATCCGGGGATTGCGGGGTACGCAAAACGTATCGTTGACATTTTTGACGGCGAGATCTCGGAGCGTACTTCACCCGCCGGATGAGAGGGGAGGAATCAGAATGAAGATTCGGACGATTTTGATCACGACGGTAGTAGTGGCAGGAATAACAGGGGGCGTTGGCTACGGAGCCTACCGTGCCATGAAGGGGCAGGCAAAGCCTGTAGACGTCGTTCCCGTGCTCAACGTGAATCAGATGTATTATGGCAATGAGGGCTCTCTCTACGGAACTGTGACTTCGCAGGTTGCCCAGACAGTCACGCTGAATGATGAGTATGAGATCGAGGAGATCTTTGTGCAGCCGGGCGATACCGTGAAGGAAGGTACGCCGCTGTTTTCCTATGATATGACGCTTCCGGAGCTGGAGCTTGAGATGGATAAACTCACGCTGCAGATGTACGAGCTGGACAGAACGCGGCTCCAGAAAGAGCTTGACAAACTGCGCGGGACGAGGGCTACGGCGTCTCTGGAAATCAATGACTCGACGATGACGGCGTCCGGGGAAGGGAATCCGGAGGAAGAGATAATTGCCGAGCCGGAGAGCGCCGGGGAGCGGCCTCCTGAGAAAGAGAATGAAACGGAAACAGAGAAATCCGGGAAACAAAAGGATCCGGGGCTGAGCATTGTGGATGTGGAAACGGTGGAGGATCCTTCGAAGGATAAGGGCGCGTCAGAGCTTCTGGACGGAAAAAATGTCGGGAAGAACGGAGAAACAGCCGGAGCTGGAGAAGAGACAGAAAAGGCAGAAGAGACGACGGAAGGCGAAACGCCGCAGAGTGAAAAAAAGGATTCTGCCGCGGGTCTGACAGAATCAGAAATTGTCGGAAAATTCCTAGATCTGGCGGGGAAACTGAAAGAACTTTACGGTATTGACGAGCAGGGCAAAACCGCGCCAAAGACGGATGTCACGGAAGAAGCCTGCGCAGAGATGCTGTCCGGCGCGCTTTATTACCGCGATGTCATGGCGGATTATCAGGACGACGGCACTTACAGATTAAAGTCCCGTTTTCAGAGAAATCTGATCGATGAGTGGAGCAGATCCGAAAATTCTCAGGATACATCCGGGGAACAGGACGCGCAGGAGAAAAAGGACGCGGACGACAGCGGCGCGGATGAAAAGAAATATGAAGACGAACTGCAAAAGATATATGACGGCATAGAGACCGTCGGGATCTGTCATGTGGGGTACGCAGGCGCTCTGGTTGAAAAGCTGTCCGGGATGGATGCCGGAGATGAGACGTACGAGACGAAAGTCAGGGCCGCCAGAAAAGCATGCGGCAGCCTGAATACCTTTCAGAAAAAGCTTGACGTGATGGCAGAGCCGCTTCAGATGCTGGACGAGGCGGAAGAGAGACTGCGGAATCAGCAGGTGAAGGACGAGATGGAGACGATGATTCTTCAGTTTGAGAGCCTGATCCTGAATCTTGATACTTTATACCGGGATCACGCTGACAGCATTTCTTCTGGAGATATCGCGGATCCGGTCAGCCAGGCGCTCAGCAGCTTCTGGGGAAAGCTTGCCCAGGCAGATGCGGGGAATTCCGGCGGCTATGTCTGGAAAAAGGAAGTTGCGGACTGCTTTGAAAATGACAGGGAGGTTCTGGATGGACTGAGCCATTACGCGGATAAACTGCTGGGAACCCCGGCGGAAGACGGAGAGGCCGTAAAAGGGTATCAGACAAGATACGTGGAGCTGCTGCTTGCCGAGTGGGAGCCGCAGCAGACGGATGCGAAGGAGAAAGCAGAGCGGCTTCTGGGCGCTTATGATCAGCTGCTTTCTCACCAGAAAGGGCTGCTTGCGCGGTATGAAGAGAAACTTCAGGCCGCGAGGGGACTGGCAGGAAGCCAGGAGACGGAACCGGGAAGTGAAGCCGGATCGGAATCCGGAGGCGAGACGGAATCTGAGCCTGGATCGGAATCAGAATCCGGAAACGAGTCTGAAACCGGGACTGAATCAGAATCCGGAAACGAATCTGAGACCGGGACTGAATCGGAATCGGGAAGTGAGTCAGAGACCGGGATCGAATCAGAATCCGGAAGTGAGTCTGAGACCGGGACTGAATCGGAATCGGGAAGTGAGTCAGAGACCGGGACTGAATCGGAATCCGGAAGCGAGTCTGAGACCGGAATAGAATCAGAATCCGAAAGTGAGACGGAACCGGAATCGGCGGATATGACAGAGATTCCGGATGAAACGGAACTGCAGACGGATTATGCAGATATTGAAACTTACGTGAATCAGTTCCGTACTCTGGCGGCTTCCACAGAGGATATGGAGACCTATCTGGAGGACTGGAACAGCGCGATCCGCATTTTCCAGCAGAAACTTGGAGAACTTCCGGAAAGTTTTGTGGGGGAAGAGATCAATACGATGGATCAGTACCGCCTGAAGAGTTCAATTGCGGAGGATGAGTCTCTTTCTCCGGAAGGACTGGAGGAAGAGTACAAAGAGCTCTGTCTGAAATATGTGACGGCCAGGATTCTCCTGATCAATACGGAGCTGCTCGATCCGACCAATGCCGAGGATTACGACGCGGCTTACGCGGCATATGAGGAAGCGCTGGATATTTTTGCGGAGCTTGGAGAGACCTGGGGACAGGAAATCGAGGTCAGCTATGTTCTGGATGCGTGCGATACGATCCTGCAGATCAACGCGATCGATGAGTCGCAGGATGAGTTTACCATTATCGCGGCGATTGAAATGGCATGGGCGTCCTTTGACGCGCTTCCCGAAGAGGGACAGATGCTGGTATGGAATCTGCCGCTTCTTGAGGAACTGATGGAGAAATACGGAATTTATCCGGAAACAGAACCGGAAACGGAGCCGTGGACAGATTTCTTTGATCCAGGCTGGAACGACTGGGGAGACGATTACGGCTATACAGCGGAAGAACTTCAGGATATGATTGCGGATCTGGAGTCCGAGATCAAGGAGTGCGATCTTGAAATCCGCGAGACAGAGCTGCAGGTGAAACAGCAGCAGAGAATTGTGGACGGCAAGGTGGTAAAGAGCACGCTGAACGGCACGGTGCTGAGCATTGGCACAGAAGACGGAAGCTCGGATGATGAATATTTTGCGCGAGTGGCGAGCACGCAGGGATTGTACGCGATCGGTTCCATGAACGAGCTTTCTCTTGAGAAGATCAAGGTGGGTGATGTGATTTCGGGGACGTTGGATGAGACGGGCGTCACCTTTACGGGAACGATCAAAGAGATTGCCAAATATCCAAGTGTCGGGGAATCCTACAGCTTTGGATGGGGCAATGAGAATACAAACGCTTCCTATTATGAATTTAAGGCTTTGCTGAATGATGACGGCGAGCTTTCGGAAGGTTCGGCCGAGATCCAGCTCTCCGAGACGGTGGAGGATTACAGCAATAAGATCTATCTGGAAAATTTCTTTGTCAGGACGGAAAGCGACGGACGGACCTATGTCATGAAGCAGGGCGAGGACGGACTTCTGACGAAGCAGTATGTGGAGACCGGACGGATGATCTACGGATATGCAACTGAGATTATACAGGGCGTCACCATGCAGGATAAACTGGCGTTTCCGTATGGGAACAACGTGGTTGAGGGCGCGAAGACAAACGAAGTGGATCAGCTGGATTACTCATAAAGCAGGAGGTGCAACGAAGTGTTAGAAAATGTAAGACTGTCTTTTCAGGGTATCTGGTCCCACAAGATGCGTTCGTTTCTGACCATGCTCGGTATTATTATCGGTATCGCGTCGATCATCGCGATTGTCTCAACGATCAAGGGGACAAACGATCAGATCAAGCAGAGTCTGATCGGCGCGGGCAGCAACCGGGTGGATATCCTGATGACGGAAAATGGAAATCCGGTTTATATCTGGTCTTCCTCCGAGATCCCTACCGGATTCCGTGAGGTAAGCGCGGAGACAAAGCAGAAAATTCTGGAACTTGACTCGGTAGAGAGCGTCACCTGTTACAACGAGCGGACGAACTCGGACGGAACCTTCTACCAGAATTCGCCGCTGTCCGACGCGAAGCTGCGCGGGGTTGACGAAAATTATTTTAAGACCTGCGGGCTGATCATGCAGACAGGACGGAATTTTGTCGAGGAAGATTTTAAAAAGTTTCATAAAGTTCTGGTCGTGGACAGTGTGGCGGCCAATAATATGTTTGGCAAGGAAAATCCGCTCGGCAAGATTGTGGAAATCAGCCAGGTGCCGTTTACCGTGGTCGGCGTGGTGGCGGAGAAGCCGTCGCAGGCTCCCGCGATCTCAACGATCTCGCAGTACTATAGTTACACGTCGGATTCAAGCGGAGTTCTTTACCTGCCGAAGGCGGCGTGGCCGATCATCTACAGCTACGATGAGCCGGAGAATGTGATCGTGAAAGCGGTCAGCACGGATGATATGGAGAAAGCCGGGGAGGAGGCCGCAAAGATTCTGAACGCGACGATCATTACCAGCGATTCCATGGAGGAAACCGGGGAGAACGGAAGTACGAGCGGCATCAAGTACAAGGCGAACAATGTCGCGGAGCAGGCGAGAAAGCTTCAGGATCTGAGCGCCGCGACGAACAATCAGCTCATCTGGATCGCCAGCATCTCGCTTCTCGTAGGCGGCATCGGCGTCATGAACATCATGCTGGTGTCGGTGACCGAGCGTACCAGCGAGATCGGCCTCAAGAAAGCGATCGGCGCCCGCAAGAGCACGATCCTTGGCCAGTTCCTGACGGAAGCAGCCGTGCTGACAAGCATGGGCGGCATCATCGGAGTCGCGACAGGGATCGGCATGGCGAGAGTCATTAACAAAGTGTCCGGCGTGGCGGTGGCGGTCAGTATCCCGGCGGCCGCCGTGGCGGTGCTCTTCTCGATGCTGATCGGAATTGTGTTCGGATTTCTGCCGTCCGTCCAGGCGGCGAACCTGGACCCGATCGAGGCGCTGCGGAGGGAGTAAAAAGTTACAGTTCACGCCGCAGATCTCGGGATTTCCGCACAAAACGTGCGGAAATCACCTCGAATTCAGTGGGGAAGTGACCTGCGACAAAGTGGCAAAAAAGCTGGAAATATATGATAGAAAGGGCTTGCGTTTTGCAGGCCCTTTATGTTATAGTACTAGAGTTGCAGTAAACACGCATGAGAATTTCATGGACGGTGCCGGAGTGGATGCGGAAAACACGGTCTCTGTGAATTTGAATCATGCGGAAGATATTAACCGAAAAGGAGAAGAAGACATGAGCGTTATTTCAATGAAGCAGTTACTTGAAGCAGGTGTTCATTTTGGACATCAGACCAGAAGATGGAACCCGAAGATGGCTGAGTACATCTACACAGAGCGCAACGGCATCTACATCATCGACCTTCAGAGATCAGTAGGCAAGGTTGACGAGGCTTACCGCGCGGTATGCGATATCGTTGCGAACGGCGGATCAATCCTGTTCGTAGGAACAAAGAAGCAGGCGCAGGATGCTGTACAGGCAGAGGCGGAGCGCTGCGGCATGTTCTATGTAAACGAGAGATGGCTCGGCGGTATGCTGACAAACTTCAAGACAATTCAGAGCAGGGTAAGACGTCTCAAAGCAATCGAGACGATGGAGCAGGACGGAACATTCGACGTTCTTCCGAAGAAGGAAGTTATTGCCCTGAAGAAAGAGCAGAGCAAGCTGCAGAAGAACCTTGGCGGCATCAAGGAAATGAAGAGAATCCCGGACGCGATCTTCGTGGTTGACCCGAAGAAGGAAAGAATCTGTGTGCAGGAAGCGCATACGCTGGGTATCCCGCTCATCGGTATCTGCGATACAAACTGTGATCCGGAAGAGCTCGACTATGTGATCCCGGGCAACGATGACGCAATCCGTGCGGTCAAGCTGATTGTCTCCAAGATGGCTGACGCAGTGATCGAGGCAAAGCAGGGTATGGAGGAAATGATTCCGGAGGAAGTTGAGGAAGCGCCGGTAGAGGCACTTGCGGAGTAATTCTATAAAAGATATTAAGAGGAGAATACAAAATGGCTATTACAGCAGGAATGGTAAAAGAGTTAAGAGAGATGACAGGCGCCGGCATGATGGACTGCAAGAAGGCTCTGACGGCGACCGACGGCGATATGGACAAGGCGATTGAGTTTCTGAGAGAGAAAGGACTTGCTTCCGCTCAGAAGAAGGCGGGAAGAATCGCTGCAGAAGGTCTTGTAAGAGTGGACGTATCCGCAGATGCGAAGAAGGCAGTTGCGGTTGAGGTCAATGCTGAGACAGACTTCGTCGCGAAGAACGAGAAATTCCAGAACTACGTGGCGCAGGTTGCGGAGCAGGCGATGGATACGACAGCGGCGGATATCGACGCGTTCCTTGCGGAGCCGTGGAAATTTGACGGCAGCATGACGGTCAAGGAAGCTCTGGCGGCACAGATCGCGGTGATCGGCGAGAACATGAACATCAGAAGATTCCAGCAGGTTACAGAGACAGAGGGCTTCATCGCATCCTACACGCATATGGGCGGCAAGATCGGCGTTCTCGTTGACGTTGTGACAGATGTTGTGAACGACGAGATCAAAGAGATGGCAAAGAACATCGCCATGCAGGTAGCAGCTCTTAGACCGCAGTACACGAACAGGAACGAGATCAGCGACGAGTTCATCGCGCATGAGAAAGAGATCCTTCGCGCGCAGATCATGAATGATCCGAAGGAAGCTTCCAAGCCGGAGAAGGTCATCGAGGGCATGATCAACGGCCGTGTCAACAAAGAGCTCAAGGAGTTCTGCCTCATGGATCAGATCTATGTAAAGGCAGAGGACGGAAAGCAGTCCGTACAGCAGTATGTAGATTCCGTGAAGAAGGCAAACGGTGCGAATATCACGATCAAGGGATTCGTACGCTGGGAGACTGGTGAGGGAATCGAGAAGAAGGAAGAAGATTTCGCGGCTGAAGTTGCGAAGCAGATGGCCGGAAACTAAGCGTTTAGCACAAGCACAGTAAATGCAAAAGGAAGTCGACGCAAATGCAATTTGCGAAAGACTTCCTTTTTTGCATTTATTGTGCGACGCACGGATACCGAGGTGCAGCGAAGCGGAACCGAGGTAGGCGGTGCTTGTGCGAAGTGCTAGGGAGCAGATGAACCGTATGTTGGAGGCTATGCAGCGTTGCTTAGCGGAGGCGAGGCGACAGCCGAAGTCTGAGGTTAGCAACAGTCGCATGGGCATGTAAGCCTGAGGTTAGCAGCAGTCGCATGGGCGTGTAATTTCATAAAGCAAAGCGAATGAGGAACCCCTGAAAATCCCGCAAAATGGGCATTTTCAGGGGTTTTTGCAGTGATACAGTGCATCATATCGATTAGCAACAGTAGAGTTCGGAACAATATCTGTATTCTGAAGGTTCGGGACAGTTGGAACTTCCAATTTTTATATGTTACTGTCGGTTGACAGAAGACATAGATATTGATACAATATGGATGTCCTTACATGGACAGAGGCACTGCAAAGCGGCAGGCGGTTGGCCAAATCCCTCGAAAGGGGGTGGGGCTTATGCGAATCACATTACATATCGGTAAATTTACCGTTACGATTATCGTGAAAAGCAACAACCGCCAGTGCAAGTGACGGTTGTTTTAGCAAATAAAATAATCTGATCGGGCTAACCGCTTGTCGCAGGGCCTCTTTCTGTTTTTATTATATGCAGGACAAGTTAAAATGTCAATTCACAATTACTGGATTTTCGGAGTAAAAATGGACTGTATGTTACTGTTCACTCCCTTGCAGGTCGTGAACGTAACAACGCTTCGCGATGCACAGAAATGCTGCATTTGCAGCATTTCGCGCCTCAGACCTCGGGATTTCCGAACAAAATGTCCGGAAATCACCTCGAACTCGATGGGGGAGTGAACTGTAACGACTGTATCACAAAAAGGACAGACGATTTGGCAGTTACATGCCGGACTATAAAAAGGAGCCCGCAGGGGTTTTTGGCTTAAGTTGTACTCCCGCTGAAAGTCCAGATCTGTCCGGTTGGCGGACAGTTCCAGTTCCGCGGCAGCACAGAAAGCGTGATGCCACTGGATGTCCGCGTCAGACAATGTTATGTTTTTGTCAGTCACTGGCAGCCTCCTTTGTTCTTACTCTGTATTTTTCAAATCTGTCAAAAGCGTGCTGCAGAACATTCTTGTTATGACTTTATTATACAAGGCGGCAAAAGGGTTTTCAATCAAAACTTTCGGCTCTCTTTTTCCACCTGAAACCTGTGATTAGTGGGAGGGATGTTTTTCTGACGCTGAAATCCCCCTCAAACAGATCTTTGATAATCTTATATCCTGTCCAGATTGATACCCGGCCTGAGTGTGCATCTCTGCGCGCCCTGCCAGAGGGAACGCTGCGGAACTGGAATGCCGGAGCTGGAACGGATCTGGCAGAAACAGAGAACCGGCCTCCAGAGGGCGGGCAGGACATGGAAAAAAGTATGCTGCCTGTGCTTGAAAATTCCGCGGAAATTTCAGCAGCGGAAATGCCGGAAGGAGTGCAGGAACAAAATCCGGAGAGTGTCCGTGCGGAGTCCTCCATGTTGCCGGTTGTGTCTGGACAGACAGAACTGGAAACCGGAGCAGAACCGGGGACGGAAGCGGCGGACAGAAAAGATGCCGCAGAGGAACCGGAGGCCGGGGCAAAACCGAGGACGGAAGGAACTGCCGAAACAGATCCGGCAGAGGAGCCGGAGGCAGAGACAGAAAACGTAACAGAGTCCTCAGAAGAAAAGGAGGGGGAGTACCAGGTAAATATTATCCGTAGGGAGGAGCTTGGCGTTGTTCTGAATCATGAAGATAGGAAGTACCCTGCCGGTGATACGGTCCTGTTGTCCACTGGCCTCCCGGAAGGGAGCCTGATTGCGGTGGGAGCAATGAAAACTATTGTTCTCATAGACGGCTCCCTGCCATACGTCGATCCCCATCTGGATCATATTAGGGAACGAGGGTCGCAGCATAGGAATCGCTGTGATGGATGATGACCTCTACGCCGTTCTTTTTTCAGAGGCTATAGACCTTCTAATATGAGGGAAGGATGAATTCCTTGAACATTGCCGGGAACATAAACGTGTTGTTCTGGCTTCCCCAGTCGTCATCAGCTCGTAGATTAGTTCGGACGCAAAGAGGATGCACCTCCCTACAAAGATCCCTTTGGCAGGTTGCCGATCTGCCAGACCTCTGCGGAAAACATGCTTCTGGTCACCCACGACAGATTAATTTCCGGATACGATGAGCCCTGCATTTTAATTATATAGATTTTATTAACAAAATACCATGTTTCTTCAAACAGAAAAAATCCCGCGGTTGGCAAAATTTTGTCTACCGCGGGATATGCAATGTCATTTACTTTTATCTGATGATCTCGAAAGCAGCCTCCCAAAAAAATATTTCCGTCGTGCCCCTATTTCATGATCACCCTGGTTGTAAAAATACATACCACCGCATTAATCGTCTGAAGGATTGCAGCAATGAAAAATCTGGCAGATACCGCAGTACTCATTATTCCTGCAATAGGAGTAACAACATAAGGATTGACAAATCCCCCCAGAGACATAGCCGCCGTAAACAAGGCTATCCCCATTGTAATGGCTCCTGAGTGGACATAATTGGGAATTATCGCGTAGCCCGACGGCATGAATAATCCAAATCCGATACCCTGCATCACAGCTCCAATCATTAGAATTGGCAGGCCAGAAGCCACTGAAAAGATCCAAAATCCCGCTGCTGAAATGAATAATCCAGTAGCGAAACAATACTTTCCGGTCACTTTCATCACACGATTCAAGATCAGTCCAACGATAATTGAGCCTGCTGAAAACAGCATTGTGACATATCCGGCCTGAGTCTCATTTCCTACACCCAATTCAAACACATAATAAGTCAAATTGGTGTAAAATGTCATCCAGCAAATACCAAACAACAATGAATGAAGTATCAACGTAACAAGAAATGTATTTAACACCGGCGCCTTTTCATTCTTTTCACTCTGCTCGATTTTCCCTTCCGGAAGAAGGAGGATCGTAAAGACCAGAACCGGAATTGATGTCAGCAAAACCAGATATGTATTCTTCCAGTAAACAGCTGCCAGCATACCGGCCAACATGTTTAGAAGCATTCCGCCTCCACTTACAAACAGTGACTGAAGGCCAACGCAGGCCGCTCTTTCCTCTCCTTCAAAATGTTCTGCAATCAGGGCTGAACCTGCAGGGATCAGGACGCCATTGGAAACACCGATAATGATACTGGCAACATAGAGCATCTCCAGTGAATTTCCAAGGAAACGTCCGAAAATCCCGCCAAATACCATAATTACCATAAATATGCTGACCATTTTCTTTTTCGTCATCAAACATGCCAACTTACCTGCTGCCACGGTACCAGCCACAGAAGCTAAGGTGATCAAAGTAAATACGATCTGAACAGAGGATGTTCCCACATTTGGATAGTCAGCAGTGATTCCGGAAAGCATAAGGGACAACGCATTCATGGATTGTGTGATCAAGGAGAAAATAAAAATTCCACACTTTGTCTTCCATTTATTCCGTGTATTCATATGGATATCTTCCTTTCAATTTACCGCAAGGAACCGTACCGGCGAATCTCGTCTTTTAATATCTCCCCATTATTCTGGCACTCGACATTGCTAATAAACACATCCGCCATAAGCCTGTCTCCGAAGGTATCAATGATTGTATGGACATCCTCTCTCAACTGTTCTTCAGAAACAGTAGGAATGTTCGCATGAACCTCGCACCCTACGTTAAAATAGATCTTATCCTGGTATTTTTTCATGATCTCATCCCAATGGTTCATAGCCTGGAGAGGATTCACGCCGTCAATGCCATTTTCCACAAGGTCACCCAAAAATGCTTCCATATGCCCACAGCTGTGATGAGTATAGAGTGCTCCATGAGCATGTATCGTATCCGCAATCTTCTTATGAGCTGGTTTTATCAGCTTCCGATAAGTATCTAAAGAGATCATAGGGCCGTTGGCTGTTCCCAGATCATCATGGAAAAACACTTCGTCCGGCTGGTATAAGGGCAGCAGCTTGTTGAGTACACGGATCTTGTAATTAGCACATGCGTCCAGGAGTGCCTTGTACTCTTCAGGTTCCTCCATCATTGCAATAAACGCATTTTCAAAGCCCAGCAGAATATTCGTGCGCTCAAAAGGTCCCATTTCGCAGAACAAACGTACCAACTTATTCTCTCGGTCAATATTTTCTAAATCTTTTTGGGCAATACTTTTCCAATCCACTGCATCAATATCAGGGAAAGTGACCTCTTCCCTCCAGCGGCTAATATCTGTCACTACTGGCGGAAGCTTTACATTCGGCGCATGCCCGAAGCACTGAGCATCCCAAACCCACGGGCATCCGAAGCCATCATTACCAGATTGAAACATGGGTGCTTTTTCCTGCAGACCAGACGGAAACACAGTGACAGCGCAATCAAAACTTCCCGGCACCCATTCCGGTGTCCCTGTATGCTTCAGCACCCGCAGAGCATTTTCTCTCTCTGTTATCATTGTCCCTTCTCCTTTCTATGCACGCGGAATTTTCTCTACATCGAATGTCTCGTTCCTGTATTCCCCGTCATAGAACGGGAATTTGGCAATCGTTGCGCGGATCTTCATCTGTTTATTGCCGCAGCTGCCCCAGAGAATCTCCAACTCTTTTCCTTCTTCTGCCGCGTCCGGAGCAATAAAGCCCAATGACATAAAATGATTGGAATAATAGTCTATTACGCGTCCAGAAGCTATCCCAATTTTTTCTGCCCCATTATATACCCAATCAGCATGCATCCGGGTGAATTCCGGATTATCCTGGTTAAAGTCCATAATCCGCTCGTTAGCAGCCATTTCCGGGTCCGATATCTCACAGGCAACCACATGCCCCACATCGTCCGTATTCCAAAGCAATGTGACCGGCATATATCTAGGCTTTTCAGCTATTTTGCTAAGGGCATCTTTACCCGTAAAATCATGGTCAAAATTAACAAGATATCCCCAGCCCACATCATATGGAGTCATCAGATAATTCTCAAACTTCTCATTGGCGCTTCCTGTCATACCAAGGTTCATTCCTTGCGGGCCAAACGATGTAACGCCAAAATGGATGGCGGGATTTGGATATCCTCCCGGCGTATGGTTGGAACAGTATTGTCTGCTTCCGAGCCGCCGGATATCATATTTTTCCCCTGCTTCCACGATCGTTGTATATACTTCCTCCCCAATCTCCGGGCTGCCATGAAGTTCATATGCAAGCGCCCCAGACATTCCGATTCGGTGCAGGTAGATCTCGTGCCCCTTGAATTCAAATGTGGTATTCCGAGCGAATTTCAAATCGTGAAAATCTTTTTGGAAGGCGTGTTCCAGGATCTGCAGTGATTTTGGTCCATCTATCTGTATAAAGAAGTCCGGCACCATTTCCCATTTCACATCAAAACCAGAATCTTCCGGAAGAAAAGGAAAGATATTATAGGAGCGAAAATGATTATCACTGATCTTTCCGATGATACCAGACTGCATAATATATCCGTTCTCATCACACTGCAGTGCATGTCTCGATCCTCCTACTTTTAATTTTCCATAATCCCGGTTCACAAAAAACATGTTCAGAACTTTTGTCGCATCCGGACCGACGATGTCAAATCTGGGAAGCATAGAATCCAGATAAACTCCAATCCATGCGCTTTCCCTTGCACCAAGCAATTCGTGTCTGGGGTTTGTAAACTCATAGGGCGATGCACCAATGAACCCCGGCGTTTCATGAATAATGTTTTTCGCTCCTTTAACAACAGGGCTTTCACTTGTGAGATACATAAGACATTTCCTCCTTTTCGCTAAATTGATATTCTTGATAAATTCTTATAGAAATTTTAGCAAAAAGAAGACAGTACCAACACCTGCAAAACGTTGGTCATTTCACTCAATTTCCAAACATTTTGTCGGGGGTATGATGAATTTTTCCGAGAAGCGTATCAATATAATAAGATAGCTGCAGATAAAAACAGAACTCATCATCTTCAAAATTAATATTTACCAGATCCTGGATCTTTTCCAGACGGGAATACAGTGTGCTTCTATGAATATGCATTTTTTCCGTCGTTCTCTGTATGCTGCGCCCCGTTTGCAAATATATATCCAGTGTACTTTTCAGCTGAGCATTGTTTTGTTCATCATATTCTTCTAGCTGGCACAGAATCGGACTGACAAAAGGCCTGATATCCATACTCTGATTCATCGTATATATAAGATCCTCCAATACAACAGAATCATAGCTATAAGAAAATGCTTCAGGTGAAATCTGTCGTCCCAGCGTGATCGCCTGCAGTGAATCCCGGTACGCCTGGGGTAGAGAAGCAAATTGTGTAAAAGTTCTGCTGATACCAATCTTTGCCGGGATTCCGCTTATCAATGTGCGTAATCGTTTCAAGGTGTTTCCCACACCATGATGTGATGAAACCAAAAGGATCCTTTCCTGATATATGATACAGATATCATCAGGAAATGTTGAAGATATCATTTTTTGCAGATAATAAAGAGTAAGGCCTATTTTATTCGGGTCATATTCGATTACAAACAGCTGCATATACTTTGGCAGATGTATATTAAGATAATTGAGCCTTCTCGCCACTGTCTCCTCATCCGATAGATTTTCCAAAACATCCTTCACAATGCTGTATGCCGGAATCTGCTGCATGGCTGTCCTATCAGTATACAGCATTTCATAAAACAGAATTTTACACAAAAAAACAATTAGTACTTCTTCATCCTTCTGGATCGGATTCTCTTCGATTATGGCGATAAACGCAAGCGCATTCACCTTGTCCCGAATTCTGGATCCTAAAAAACGCTTGGGATAGAAGTCGAATTTCCCATAAATCGGCTCATCCGAGTGCATGAGATGTTGGTATACGCCGGCATCTTCTACCACCTTTGCAATATCAAAGGAAGCCATTTGGGATCTGTACATTTCATCCCAGATCCCGTTATCATGAATCGGAAGGCCACTATGGGCGATAACCTTCATACTGAGATCAATAATAAATATCGGGTTATGGAACACCTCAGATGCTTTATCAACGATATACTGAATACCCTTCCGTTCCACAAGCGCATTGGAAATAACGGCTTTTTTTTCATCAATATTCATGAAAGACATCCTCCAAACTTTAAATTACCGCATAGTATTTTTTCTAATATTATGCCAAACACCGAAAAAAATCAATTACATCTTTTGATGATACACTGGAGAGGATTGCAGGTGTGTCGCTTTCCCATGATCGGGAAGAAACGGAAACAAACCGCTATTGGGTAAGTACGGACAGGAGCATGTCCGTCTGCGGATACCGGGAAAAAGTGAATGGGAAAAGAATTTACGCGATCTGGCGGGACGACGCGATTCCCTCGAATGACTGCAGCTTAACACCGTATGAATTTGCTTTTGTAAACAGCCGGTTTGAAAGTCCCGTACTGGTGGATGTCATTACAGGCGGCGTTTATGAAATCGCAAAGGAAAGCTGGCGCAGAGAAGGGATCACAGACCGGTTCTTTCAGATCCCGGTCTATGATTCCCCAGTGCTGATCGCGGAGAAAAATATCATTTTCAGTCCGAAGTAAAATCAAAATACGCCGTCCGGACTTACCCCAGCATCTGGATGCTCTCAAAGTCAATGGAATGAATGACAATCCTGGGGTTCGCATCCAACGCAAAGAGAATGACCTTTGCTATATCCTGGGCCAGGAGCATTTCATTTTATGCTGTGGCAGAGTTCAAACTCCGCTTTATTGTTCGTGGCGCTGTCCGGCCCGATAAATACTTCAAAAATTCCAGGTTCGCTTTTGTATTCCATGTTGATATCATGAAAACGCAGAAGATCTTCTGTGATGGGGAAGCATACTTTTGTACTTTCTTCCGGGTTCAAAGTAACTTTTGTAAACCCTTTCAGTTCACGGACCGGACGAGCCACGCTGGCAGCCGTGTCGTGCAGATACATCTGTACGGTCTCTGTTCCGGTGCGCTTTCCCGTATTTGTCACGCGGACTGACGCAAAGATTGTCTCACCTGTTTGTAAACGGTTCTGACTCAGTGAAACGGCGGAATAGACAAATGTAGTGTAGGTCAGGCCATAGCCGAATGCATAGAAGGGTTCATTCGGAATATCCAGGTATTTTGAGCCGAACCGCTCCAAACGGAAATCTCCGGAGAATGGCCTGCCAGTGTTCATATGATTATAATGAACCGGAATCTGTCCCACACACCAGGGAAAGGACATGGCAAGTCGTCCGGAAGGCGAGATATCTCCATAGAGGATGCGTGCGATAGCGTTTCCTCCTTCCGTTCCCGGCAGCCATACTTCCAGGATTGCCTTTGCGTGTCTGTCAGCTTCACGCAGATCCAGAGGGCGTCCGCCAAATAGTACGACGCAGATATTCGGGTTTATTCTGGAAATTTCTTTCAGCAGCCTGAGCTGGCATGACGGCAGGGTCAGGCTTGCGCGGCTTGCCCCTTCGCCGGTCAGTTCCCGGTGTTCGCCAAGGCAGAGTACTACTTTATCGGCGGCGGCGGCGGTCTGAACTGCTTCCTGAATTGCCTGCTCCAGTTTAAGATCAGAGTCGATAATCTCTTTTTCGGGAGATTTCTGAAATCCCTGTATTATTTCACCCGGGTCTGTCGTGGGACAGCCGTCAGAGAACAATACTTTACTACAGGGGTAATTTTCCTGTACCCCGGATTTTACGGTAACACAGTCGGCATCGTCCGCAAAGATGGACCAGGAGCCGCAGATGAACTGGTTGTCTGTGAAGGGACCGATAAAAGCGACGGTGTCGTTTTCTTTATGCAGCGGCAGAATGGAGTCTTCGTTCTTGAGAAGTACGAATGATTCCTCTGCACATTTTCTTGCTGCCTCCCGGTGTGCTTCGCAGAGCAGAAGTTCCTGCTCATCTTTTTCATTTGCGTCTTTATAAGGATTTTCAAAAAGCCCGAGTCTGTTTTTTAAGGTAAGTACGCGCAAAGTGCTTTCCTCGATCAATTCTTCCGGCAGCATACCCTGTTCGACAAGCTGTTTCAGGTGCTTAATGTAAATGGGACTTGCCATATCGATATCCACTCCTGCTCTGATGGCAAGCAGAGCAGCTTCCTTTTCATCTGCCGCGATCCCATGAAAGATCAGTTCATTGACAGCGGCCCAGTCAGAGATCAGAACGCCGTTAAAACACATTTCTCCCCGCAGAACGTCGCGCATAAGATGTCGGTTTCCCGTGGAGGGGATCCGATTCAGCGTATTAAAGGATGTCATGACCAGTGCGCATCCGGCCTTCACTGCTGCCTGGTAGGCGGGCATATAATCATCTCTCAGAGTACGGTCAGACAATTCTACTGTATTGTAGTCACGGCCTCCCTGGGGCGCGCCGTAGCCTGCAAAGTGTTTCAGACACGCGGCAAGTTTCCCTTTTTCGGCAAGCTTATTTTTGACGCCCTGATAACCGCGGACCATGGCTGCGGACATCTGGCTGTTCAGATAAGGGTCTTCGCCGGTGGATTCCATCACTCTTCCCCAGCGGGCATCCCGGACTAAATCCGCCATTGGTGAGAACGTGACGTGAATGCCGGCGGCAGCAGCTTCACGGGCGGCGATCGATGCTGCTTTTTCCACAAGCGCGGGATTAAACGTGCATCCCTGTGCCAGAGGGATTGGAAAAACGGTATGATAGCCGTTAATGATATCCGCCATGAACAGCATGGGTATGTGGTGCGGATGCTTCTCCATGTGATCACGCTGGATCTCACGGATTTTTTTCGCTCCGGTTATGGACAGACAACTTCCGGCGAGCCGGATATCATCATCTGTAATACCAAGTTCGGCTGCAGGACCGGTGGCGTTTCCGTCGGCGATGAAATAAGCGGGAATCTGAAACAGCTCTCCGATTTTTTCCTCCAGTGACATCTGAGAAAGCAGACTGGTTATTTCTTTTTCCTGCATAACAAAGCCTCCTTGTAACATAATAGGTGAATTTGAGAGATTTCTGAATCTTCCAAACCGCAGAAATGCAAAGTACGAAGCAGTTTTTCTGCCCCAAATCTCTGCACATTCTTACGGAGCGTATATCAGTATAAGGAAAAAACCGATGGAAGGAAAGTATAAATACAATAGAATAAGACATTTCGTTTGATTTGAATATAGCAAAAGGGTATAAATTTACGTTATTTCTTACGGTTTCGGAAATTGGACTGTTTTGAAAAATTGTTTCTGTTACACTGAATCTGGTATTATTTCTGTTTATCTGTTTATGGCATTCATACAGAAATGAAAGGAGATTACAGCTTTTATGGTAAAAGAAATATCGACACTGATCATAGGAGGAACGTATTTCGGGATCGGTTATGCGTCAGCACATCCGGATTGTATGATCCTGGAAGAAACCCAGATACTTGGAAATGATTTTCACAGAAGCCTTCGCGCGGCGGATATGCAAAATGCCGGTGAAAGGGAGGCCGGAACAGAATTGGGAAAGCTTATGATAAAGCATCATGTCTGGACAGAAGATAAGTTTGATGTTTTGAAAGCGGCTCCAGTGATCCACGAATACTGCGATCAAAAGGGTTTGCGCATTGTCCTTGACGCAAAGCTGCTGGCTGTTGAACGGACAGACAAAGGGTATCACGTAACCTGTATTACAAATTCGGGAATCCATGAAATCTGCTGAAAAATGCTTTTGGATACGACGGTTCTGCGTGATACTTACCCGGAAGGTATTGTCTGCAGCGCGAAAACATTAAGTCTGTTTACGGTATGTCTGGAAGAAAATATATTTGAGGAACGGATAAATTCCGCGGTACCGGACTGCATTATAGAAGAAGGGATAAATCCCGGTGAGAAAATTGTGAAATTTCCGTTCTCCGCTGACACGGAGCTTCCCGAAGCGTATGAGAAAATTACAAGGCTGTGGAAGAAGGCTTTTCCCTGCGGAGAAGAGAAGATCCTGTTTATCGCACAGGATTTTGATTACAGCTGCAGCGCAAAAAATGAGGAATCAGCCCCCTGCGTCTGGGCAGGGACAGATTTTGCCAATCCTCTTACAGCATTTTGGGAAGGAATGAATTTGTTAATCAACATCACTGGATCGTGATATTGAAAGTGAATTGCGGCAGAGAAGAAAGGAGAAACAGGATGCAGTATTATGAATTATATGAAGGAGAATCCCGTTTCAGGGAAACAGACGAACCAGAGTGGGATGATCGTTATGATGTGATCGTATCAGGCGGCGGCAGTTCAGGAACTTACTGCGCGATGTCCGCGGCACTGGAAGGAAAGAAGGTGCTGCTGCTTGAGAAGGGAACCTGGTGCGGAGGCGCCCACGTACAGGGTCTGGTGAACGGATATTATTATGGCTTCCGTGGAGGACTTTACGAAGAGACAGATCAGAAGAGCACGGAGCTGGCGGAAAGCTGTTTTTATGATCTGACGGACGCAAAAAGGCTGATGATAAGCCGATTGCTTCAGGAGAAAGGGATCGACGTGGAAGTTTCCTCGCTTATCGTCGGTGTATATGCGGATCAGCAGAAGGTGACCGGAGTAAAGGCATATCTGGGAAAAAGGATTTTAAATCTGTCCTGTCAGATGTTGGTGGATGCGACAAGCGACGGTCATGTACTGCGCCATCTTCCGGTAAAGATGCACAGAGGCAGGATAGGAGATCAGGAACCGCAGCCATTTTCCAGCGTCAGATGTGTGTATCTGGATAAAGGAAGTTATGACGGAGGGCTTCGGGTAGATGCGGGAACAGTATCCAGTCGTTTTGGCGTGTATCATGAATACCGGGACAATGGGTATGTGAATCAGTATGATGATACTGAATTTACCGGTGCGATTATCCGGGCACACGCAAGTCACCTGAAAACACTGGATGAAAAGGCACGTTTTCTTTATCTGGCGCCTCTGATCGGCGTCAGGGAAGGAGTCCTGTTTGAGGGAGAGCAGACGCTTACGATTCGGGACGTCCTGGAAAATGGGAAAAAACCGGAAAATATTCTGCTGAACTGTTTCTCCGATGTGGACAAGCATGGGAGCGATATGGCATTTGATGAAAAAACTTATCAGGACTGGTTTGTAAACTGCAACATGAGTACCTGTACCGTGTATATTCCGCTTCCTGTGGGCACGGTAGTGCCAAAAGGCTGGAAAGAAATCGTTACTACCGGGCGGTGTCTGTCTATGGACAGCTATGTAAATTCCGCAGTTCGGATGAACAGCGATGTTCTCAGACTGGGGGAAGCCTGCGGCATACTGGCGTCCATGGCGGTGGAATACGGGCAGGATCCTATGGAGGTTCCCTATCCTGAATTAAAGCAGAAGCTGCGAAAAAGAGGCTTTTTGAAGGACGGTGAGGTAAAAGAACCTTCTTTCTGGACCCCGGCCAGAGAAAATAACCGGAAATTTGTGGAGTGGATGACGGATCCGGAAGAAATAAAACGGGCACTGGGAACAGATTGTCCGGCTGTCGCATTGTGGTCCTGTCATCTGCTTGGGAAAAAAGTGGTTGGAGCCGATGTTTTTGAAATGACAGGATCGGAGGATGAAATGCTCCGATATAATGCGGGAATTGCCCTGGGGGTGATGGGCGACGAAAGGGCTCTGCCCATTCTTCGGGAAATCATCAGGAACCGCAGACCATTTTACTTTAGGGACTGCAGAAGAAGCAATCAGATGAGAAGCGTCATTGCCATCTGCCTGTGTGGACAAATGGCGGATAAAGAGGCGGTACCGGAACTTCTGGAAATCATAAAGCCAGAAGAATTTGAGAACCCGATCTACCATGAATTGTTGGAACCGTGTTATGAATTATCAATCGTAAAAGAGCAGAATTCTGTATATTTCCAACATTTTTCTCACACGGTTGCGGCGTTGGTGAAAATCGCGGAGGCACATGAAGAGTATAAGGATGAGATCAGAACTGCGTTACGTAAAGCACTGGATGATGAAACATATATCCGGAGAATTACACAGGCCCCGGAGCATAATGCGTATTACCAGGCAGCGCTGAACTGTAAACGTTATTTTGTGACACACCTGTGTTGATATCATGATGAGTCAGGGTCGGAATGAGCTCATGAAATATGGAATAATCTAAGGCATTATGAAGCAGATGAAAGAAGATAACCGGAGGAAACGATGCTAAAAAATCAAAAGTGGATGAAATATGCGCCGGAAATACTGACTGAATGGAGACAAATGAAAGATGAGGGAAAAAAGGTAGAACGATTTCGTAAAAAGTGTGAACAGATTGCGGCCTGGTCTGAAACAGAAGACTGTGAAACGGAAGCGCTGGAAACATTCAGGCAGATGAAGCAGGCGCCGGTACAAAAAGATTATCCGTATGAGGAACCGTCTTTGTATGAGGAAATTGAGAGAACTTCAGAAGGAAATGAGAGTGTCAGCTGGAGAGAAAAATTAAGTGAGACAGAGCTGCGTGATAAGATTGCCGGCGCATGGACTGGCAGGATCAGCGGATGCCTTCTGGGTAAACCGTTTGAATGTCTCAGAACAGATGCGATTACGGAGATGAAAAGCAGAAACCGCCACTCTGCCAAGTGACGGTTTCTAAGGTTTAACTTTGTAAACTCGTTTCCGGGCTAACCGCTTGTCGGCAACGCCCTTTTCTATTTTCATTATAGCGGATCCCCCGGTTTTGTCAAGCGGGGTATGCGTTTGTCCTGCCTTTGCCATGTATGCAGTTGAAAGAAGAGGACATTTTTGATATACTCAAAAAAGAATATCTGTTGAGGTGTGGGCAGAAAGGAGAGCATTTGCGATGTACCTGAAACGGAAAGCTTATGACGAGATGGCGGCTTGGAAAAAGCGTCCGGGTCATTCCGCACTGGAGGTATCCGGTGCGAGGCAGGTGGGCAAAACCTATCTGGTAAACCGATTTGCGGATGAACAGTACGGCCAGAAAATTTATATCAATCTGATGGAGCTGACCGGGGAACTCTTTTTGGAACAGTACCGGGAATTGTGGGAGGACATGAAATCGGGAAAAAGATACATCAATCCGCTCTTCGAATTGCTTCGAAGATATCAGCCTGATTTCAGGGACTCTGGGGACACGGTTGTGATTATTGATGAAATTCAGGAATCGGCGGATATTTACAACCGCATCCGTGAATTTACGCGTTCGCTGAAATGCGATTTCATCATTATGGGAAGTTATCTGGGAAGAATTTTAAAAAAGGAGTTTAAATATTCTTCCGGCGACCTGGATTCCATCGAAATCTGTACGCTGGGATTTGAAGAATTTCTGATGGCTCTGGACTGTACTGGCTTGTATGAGAGCATGAGCCTGTATGGGGAAAGCGGCGCCGACGTTTATCAAAAGCTTCAAAGTCTGTATAACGATTACTGTCAGATCGGCGGATATCCGGGCGTCGTCCTGAAATATCTGGAAAATGCGTCCTTACAGGACTGTCAGGCGGAGCTGCTTAAAATTATCCGGCTTTTTACGAATGAGAGCCGAAGATATTTTGAGGATATCCTGGATGCCGCGACTTATGAAAATATCTTTTGCAGTGTTGCACGTGTTCTGGCCAAAGAAAAGAAAGGCTTTGACGAGGACAGTTTCAGTGAGGAACTGCAGAGTATTGTCGTGAAAGATTATTCCAGCAATATCACAAAGTCATCGGTCAACCGGGCGATGGACTGGCTTTACAGCTCAGGAATTATTGATTTTGCAGGTAAGCTGCCGGAATGCAGTATTTTGAACTACAAGGCAAAAGCAAGATGTTATTTCAGGGATGTTGGACTTGCAAATTATTTTTTGACAAAGGCGGGTGTTTCCAGGGCTGCGTCTGCCGGTATTTTAAATGAAAATTTTGTTTATCTGGATTTGAGACGGCGAATTACGCATCCGTGTGAAATTGCACTGGAAACTCCGGCTTTTGCAACCTTGGGGAACGGTGAAATTGATTTTTACGTAAAGGGACTGGCATCGGAAAAGACGTATGCGCTCGAAGTAAAGTCTGGAAAAAACAGCGGAAAAACGGCAATGGAAGCTTTGGAAAAGAAAAAAGCGGATTATGTGCTGTATGTAAAAGGCAGCACCTGCGGCGGACAGGCGGGGAATATAATCACGATTCCGATTTATGGAATTTCAAAATTCCGGTTTTAAGATTCTATAGCAAACGACAAAAATATTTGCCGTTTGCTATAAACCCTCCGGGGGCGCTGAATGTCCAGTGGACATTCGTCCAGCGCCGGTTCTGAGTGCCGGTGGCACTCGTTTAGAACCGACCGGAACGGAGTGAAGACCCGGAACGGAGTGGAGATGCGCACGAATTTGAAGCGGAAAACTGCCGCCTGAGCGGCACAAATTCGGCGCAGGGAACGAGCAAAACGAAAATCGTTTTGTCGTTCCCTATAAGTTAAAAATTCAGAGGAGATACTTCCATGGTTCAAAATATCCTGATCGCAGAGGATGATCAAAAACTAAATGACGGCATCCGTCTTTCTTTAAAGGAGGAAGGACGGAACTTCTTTCAGTGCCGTACACTGGCAGAGGCACAGGAAATTCTGCGCCAGCACCGGATCGCGCTCATCCTGCTGGATGTGAATCTGCCGGATGGGAATGGCATTGAATTTGTGCGTTTATTTCGCCGGAGCAGCCAGGTTCCCGTGATCCTGATCACAGTCAATAATCTGGAAATTGATATTGTTACAGGGCTGGAGGCGGGAGCCAATGATTATATTACCAAACCTTTCAGCCTGATGGTGCTCCGTGCCCGCGTGGCGGTTCAGCTCCGCGCGCCGGGAGCCGGATTGCCTCAGCGCGTCCAGGTAGGTCCGTATGTCTTTGATTTTCAGAAAATGGATTTTTCCTGCAATGGGCGGAATATAGAGCTGAGCCGTACGGAACAGCGGCTTTTGCGTGTTCTTCTGGAGAACCGGGGCGCAACCGTGACGAGAAGCCGGCTGATCGATCAGGTGTGGCAGGGCAACACCGAATACGTGGAGGAACATGCGCTCACGGTTGCCGTCAAACGTCTTCGTGATAAGCTGGAAGCGGATGACGCCGCTTTGCCGTATATCCGAACCGTATATGGAATCGGCTACACATGGACGGCAGATTTATGATGTATGCAGGAGTTATTTTTTTCATTTGTTTTCTTTTGACAGGTCTTTTTTGGTACTTCTTTTTTCGCAGGAGAGAGAAAAAATTACTGGATCGGCTGCAGGAACTGATTGATACAGCGGCAGCAGGAGGGCAGGTATCAGACGATATCGCTCCGCTTCCCCGCACAGAGATTTCCGAAAGCCGGTTTTCCCTGCTGGAGAACAGTCTGAAGCGTTATCTGGCCGAGAGCACGCTCTCTGCTACGATTCCCACAAAACAAAAGGAGACGATCCAGAGTCTGATCTCTGATATCGCGCATCAGACGCTCACGCCAATCTCCAATCTGAAACTGTATTCCGAACTGCTTATGGAACATTCCGGCGGACAGGAGGAAGAAATTTTCACAATTCATGAGCAGGCGGAAAAACTGGATTTTCTGATCCGGTCCCTGGTGATGCTTTCCCGCATGGAAAACGGCATCCTGAATATTCATGCGCAGAGCGGTTATGTAAAGGAGCTGCTGGACACCGTAAACCGCGAATATGCGCCTCTGGCCGCGGCAAAGCATATATCCTGGTTCTGCATATGCGATCCGTCTCTGCTGGCTCTGTTCGATCTGAAATGGACGGCGGAGGCTCTGGGAAATATTGCGGACAATGCCATAAAATATACGCAGGAAGGCGGCCGGATCACCATAACCGCTGAAAAATATACGTTTTTTGTGCGTATCGACATTGCGGACAGCGGTATGGGGATTCCAGAAGAAGAGCAGAGCCGGATCTTTGCCCGCTTTTACCGAAGTCCTGCCGTTTCCGACAGACCGGGCGTGGGGATCGGCCTGTATCTTGCGCGGCAGATCGTGCAGGCGCAGAAAGGATATATCAAGGTTCGCTCTGTCCCCGGCGAGGGTTCTGTGTTTTCGGTATTTCTGCACGTATGATATATGAAACATGCCATACGGATTGCTTCATGCTTCGCACTTCCACAATCCTGCTCTGCTTTTTCCTCATTTTGGGAGCGGGTCATAAAGTCACTCACCCACCAACATGCAAGCATGTCGTGGATTCGGACTTTTGACCCTGGCATTATATCAAAACTGTGATATTTCAGAAACTGCCTGGAAACTTTTCTGTGTTAAAGTCAGTAAAAAGGCTTTTCAGGAAAGGAGAATTTACGATGACAATACTGGAAACCAGAGAACTGAAAAAGATATATGGAAAGGGGGATGCCGCGGTTCATGCGCTGGATGGTATTTCCCTGACGGTAGAAAAAGGGGAGTTTGTGGCGGTCGTCGGCACCTCCGGCAGCGGAAAATCTACATTGCTGCACATGATGGGCGGACTGGATGTTCCTTCTTCCGGAAACGTAACGGTGGATGGTCAGCCGCTTGAAAAGATGACAGCCGATGAGCTTACGATCTTTCGACGCAGGAATATCGGGTTTGTCTTTCAGGCGTATAATCTGGTGCCCATGCTCACGGTTCTGGAAAATATCATTCTTCCCGTCAGGCTGGATGGAAGGAAGCCGCAGCAGGATTATCTGAAAGAGATTGTCCGCGTGCTGGGAATCGATCATCTGCTGGACCGGCTCCCGAACACACTCTCCGGAGGTCAGCAGCAGCGTGTCGCCATTGCGCGGGCAATCCTGACCAAACCGGCTGTCCTGCTGGCGGATGAGCCGACCGGAAATCTGGATTCCCGGACCAGCCAGGATGTGCTGGGACTGCTGAAAGAAACGCAGGAACAATTTCATCAGACAGTTGTGATGATCACACATAATGAGGAGATCGCGCAGCTTTCCGACCGCATACTCCATCTGGAGGACGGAAGGATTATATCCGGTCAGACGACAGGAGGTGAACACTATGGTAAAGGTTGAAAACCGGCCTGTGCTTGATTCCCTTGCTCTGCGGTTTCTGAAAGTGAATTTCAGGCGTTATATTTTAGCCATAATATCCATCGTGCTCACCACACTTCTATTCACGACCCTTTTTACCGGAGCGCTTTCCATGTTTCTGACAAAGCTGGAGGCGGACAAAAAAGCGTATCTCACCACATCGCACGCAACGATCCAGCAGCTTAGCCAGGAGGAGGCCGACAGAGCAAAAGATGTCCTTTCTTCCTGTGATTTTGTCACGCGTTTTGGAGCTGATCAGCTGGTGGGGGTCGCGTCCGACAACCGTTTTCCTTTCGTGCTGGAATTTCACTGTGCGGACATGGCTGCCGCGGAAAACCGCCTGGCTCTTCCCACCGCGGGAAGAATGCCGGAAGCGGGAAATGAGATTGCCGTGAGCACGCAGGTTCTGGACGCGCTGGGTATTTCCCACATCCTCGGAAATGAGCTTACGGTTAAAGTGCAGCACGGGACGGATTCCGCTCTGACAGATGAGACTTTCTCCCTGTGCGGCTTCTGGGAAGGCGACACCTCCGACGTTTTTCAGTGGGGCTGGGTCAGCGGAGAGTATGCCTTAGACACCCTCCCCTCGGAACCTGCTTCCGGGGACCAGAGCAAAGAGGATGCTTCCTTTGGCTCCTGGACATTCAGCATCTGGTACGACAATGTTTTTAAGATCAGGGAATATTCCCAGACGCTCGGCAGCCTTACAGGACTTGAAACAAGCGGACGGACCGGCGACGGATTCCGGCCGAACCCCGCGTATCTGATCGCCTTTGACTTTGGGGAGGGCAGTATCTCCCTGCTATCTGTTGTATTGTTGGCGCTGCTGATCCTCCTGGCCGGTTATCTGATCATTTATAATATTTTCAACATATCCGTGAAGAATGATATCCGCACCTACGGACTTTTGAAGAATGTGGGGACGACCGGAAAGCAGTTAAAATCGGTTGTCCGCAGACAGGCGCTGGCGCTTTGCGCAATTGGGATTCCCATCGGTTTGCCATATGGATATGCCGTTGGACTGGCGCTTGCCCCTGCCGTCAGCACAACGCTTGAGAATACTGATGCAAGTCTCACTGTCGTGACATCCGCGCATCCTCTGATCTTTGTGACGGCCGCGCTTTTCGCGTTGTTTACCGTGTACCTTTCCAGCCTGCAGGCGTGCCGGATCGTCCGGAAGCTTTCCCCCGTGGAGGCTCTGCGGATGGCAGACGCAGACGACTGCCCGCGTGTTTTTGGACGCTGTCTTTTTGTATCACAGAAAATTCCGTCCTGTGACACAAAAAACGCTCCGAGGGGTGCTGCGTGCCAGCGACGCGCGTTCAGAACCGACCGAAACGAAGTGAAGACCCGGAACGGAGTGGAGACTGAACTGCGGCGGAGTGAAAAATTTTTTGCATCGGCCTGGGGTATGGCTGTGCAGAATACCATAAGAAACCGCAGGCAGGGCATCGTTGTCGTCCTTTCTGTCATGCTGTCTCTGGCAACCCTGTACTACGTGAGTATCGCAACCGGAAATATGGACTTTCAGGAGTTTGCCGGTATATATCTGGATGCCGGGGATTTCCAGCTGGATAAGCTGACTTTTAGCGCAGACACCGATTATGATTATCGCCGCGCGATTTCTCCGGATATGCAGGATGCTTTAAATTCATGCCTTTACAGCCAGAGTACCGGATATGTTTATCTTACCGAAGCATCCATGCCGATGAACGATCATATACGCACAATATTTGAAAACATTACAGCAGAGCATCTTTCAAAGTGGAGCGGCGGCGCAAAACAGACATGGGAGACTGCGCGCGCTTCCAATCTGCTGCCGGTTCATTATCTGGGTATTACGAGGGCTGTGTTTGACAAGCTTACCTGGCTTGACGAGGCGTGCAGCTGGGAGGAATTCTGCAGCGGCGGACACGCGCTTGTGCGCCGTCCGAACCGCTATCTGAAGGAAGGCGAGACATATTTTCAGAACGGGGAATCCTTTGAGGTTCAGTTTGATGACGGAGCCAGCCGGACGTACACGATGCTTGGCGAGGTTTCGATGCCATACAGCCTCGGCTATCCTTATGCTTATCTTACCGGGATAGAAGTGCTGGTGCCTGCTGGTGAATACATCCGCTGCACCGGAGACTCTTTTGCAATGAAAGCGCTTATAGACGCGATTCCAGGTCAGGAGGAAAGGGTAGGAAAATATCTGGACGATACGATCCTTTCAAAAGACAGTACCATAAAGGTCACGTCTGTTTTAAAATTAAAAGAGACGTATGATAACTACGTGAACCGCTATTATATGATCGGCGGCCTGCTGAGCCTGGTGCTGGCTTTTATCGGCATTATGAATTTCTTCAACACAACCGCAACCACGGTTTTAAGTCGTAAAAAAGAACTGGCGCTTTTGGAGGCGACGGGTATGACCGGACGGCAGCTGCGATGGATGCTTACCGCGGAGGGCTGTATGTATCTGGGATGTGCTCTTGCCGGCGCGATTGCGCTTACATTCGGATACTGCGGGTACACGTTTCATCTGTCCGTCTCGGTTCTTGCCGGACGTATTATGCTTCCGGGGCTGGCCACACTCCCGATCCTTCTGCTGACCGCGTGGGGAATCCCGTGCAGACAGTTTCAGAAAATGAGGCAGGAAAGCCTGGCGGACCGTCTTCGGGAATAAGACGTTACTGTTCACTCCCTTGCAGGTCGTGAACGTAACAACGCTCCGCGATGCACAGAAATGCTGCTTTCGCAGCATTTTGCGCGGGAAGTGAGCTGTAAGACATACTTGTATGTCTGTCAGCGAACGCCGTGGTCAACCATGGAATGAAATTCCATGGTCGCGCCTCAGACCTCGGGATTTCCGGGCAATTTGCCCGGAAATCACCTCGAGCTCAGTGAGGGTGTGAACTGTAAC
>CANQAR010000018.1 GCA_947588845.1 uncultured Lachnospiraceae bacterium | reverse complement strand
TTTTGTGTCACAGGAAATTTCGTCCTGTGGCACAAAAAGCCTCCGGCGGGTGCTGCGCGCCAGTGACGCGCGTTTAGCCCCGGTTCTGAGTGCCGGTGGCACTCGTTTAGAACTGACCGAAACGAAGTGAAGACCCGGAACGGAGTGGAGAGCGCAGCTCGCAGAAAGGAAACTGCTGTTGACGCAGCATGTGGGCCGCACGGCGGGCAGGAGGAGAAAACAGCCTTCTGCTCGATCAAATTTTTGTAAATTAGTTTTATTTTATATAAAAAATTTACAAAAAATTTTTATATAAAAATTTTACTTAAAACATGACGAAAGATACTGCTTGAAAGAAATATACAGTAAAAATAACCAAAAATAACCTTATAAAATTGTGCAAATCTACAAAATAAACGGAAATATAAAAATATTTTTAAAAAAACTATTGAAAATTTTATTAAAATGTTTATGATGAGAATCACCAAGAAGCAGTTGACAGACTGCAAAATCTAAACAAATTTTAAGGAGAAACTAAATTATGAAGAAAAAAGTTTTAGCTTGTCTTATGGCAGCGGCAATGGTCGGCGGCGCGTTTGGCAGTGTGGCGATGGCTGAGGAAGGCTCCGCAGAACTTCTCCCGGGCGGCGGCAGCAAAATCATCTACTGCATCACCCCATCTACATCCAACGTTTACTTTAAGACGGTGCAGGATGTTGCAACGGCAAAAGGCGAAGAGCTGGGTTATGAAGTGAAATGCTTCTCACATGACGATGACGCGGCTACGCAGCTTGAGCTGTTCGAGGCGGCTGTGAATGACGGCGCGGCAGCAATCGTCTGCGATAACGCAGGTGCCGATGCTACTGTCGAGGCAGTTCAGACTGCTTACGACGCAGGCATCCCGACTTTCCTTGTAGACCGTGAAATCAACGTGAGCGGCATCGCGGCGGCCCAGCTGGTAGCGGATAACGCGCAGGGCGCGGCGGCGATCGCAGAGGCATGGGTAGAGGCCATGAATTATGAAGGCAAATATGCGGAGCTTCTCGGCCTTGAGTCCGATACGAACTGCCAGGTTCGTTCCGAGAACTTCCACTCCGTGATCGATGAGTATCCGGATCTGGAGATGGTGGCGCAGCAGTCCGCGAACTGGGATCAGACCGAAGCTTACTCCAAGACAGAGTCCATCCTTCAGTCCAATCCGGAAATCACCGGCATCATCTGCGGCAATGACACAATGGCATGCGGAGCAGTTCAGGCGTGCATCGACGCGGGACGCGACGATATCAAGATCATCGGTGTGGACGGTTCTGACGACGCGGCGGCTTACATCAAATCCGGCAACATGGTCGGAACAGCTCTTCAGCAGATCGCTCTGATCACCGAGATGGCAGTAGAGCAGGCTGACGCATACCTGAACGGAACAGCTCCGGAGCAGGAAAAGCAGCTTATCCCCTGTGTTGCGGTTACGGCTGACAACGTAGCGAATCTTTCCGCTTTTGTATACACAGAGGGCGGCGCTGAAGAAGCAGCTGAGGTGGAGACAGAGGCAGTTACAGAGTAGACCAGGTGAATCCAGGCTGTGTACGGCAGTCAGCGGGTCTTATTGTGGCTGTACGGACAGGCAGCGATATCAGAAGGCGGCGCCAGGCTCCGCCTTCTCTCATAAATAAGATACAAACGGGCTGCTGTTCACGCACTGTAAAGTGCGATGATCCGCGAGGGAGTGAACAGCAGCATAAACAAAAGCGGCAAGGAGAAGATGAATATGAAGAAAAAATTATCCCTTATTGCGGCAGCGGCCCTCGCTGTGATTTCTCTTACCGGATGCGGTATCGTCAAAGTGGTTCCCATTGGTCAGGAAGGTCAGTTTACCGGGGAGGTTGCTTTTGATTCAAGCGCTGAATCGAGCAATGACTGGGAACAGGTCGTGCAGGAGATCACCGGAAACGCGAAGGATCTCGCGGAGATTCTGAGCGGAGACGGGATCGGAAGCACCGGGGCGGCAGTCAGCGGTACGGCAAAGATTGCTGAATTCAATACGGATACCCCGAAATATTTCCTGCTGGTTGAGCCGGAGGGCGTCAGCGGAAAGACTGTGAAGATTCAGGCAGGCGGCGTTTATTCCGGTACAGCCGTGCGTGATCAGCAGACGGTTAAAGGCTTTGAGAGCTTTACAAATCAGACAGAATGGTCTCAGTACGCGAAAGCGCTGAACAAGGAAGTTGACGCACAGGTGGTTGCTCCTCTGGCACTGGATGAGAGCGCTGCGGGCAAGACTGTCACATTTGTGGGAGCGGCTGTCGCTTCCGGCGATGAGATCACGATCACTCCGGTATCCATGACGATCGAATAAAAAAGGAGGAGCATTATGTTTGATAATCCAGATGTTGTTCTCCACTGTGAAAAGATTGACAAGATATATCCCGGTACCAAAGCGCTTGACGGAGTTTCCTTCGATCTTCTGAAAGGAAAAGTGAACGTGCTGATCGGAGAAAACGGAGCCGGAAAATCCACGCTGATGAAAATGATTGCCGGCATTGAGCAGCCGTCAGCCGGGAAGATGTACATGGACGGGGAGGAAGTATTTTTTAAGGATACAAATGCGGCCAGAGCAAAAGGCATTGGCATTATCCATCAGGAACTGAGTCTGTTTCCGAATCTGACCGTCTACCAGAATATCTTCATGGGTCATGAGAAAAAAAGAGGTTTGTTTCTGAATGATAAGGAACATGTAAAAGGTGCGCAGAAGGTGCTAAAAAGGCTGGAGCATGAGATTCCTCCGGATACGATGGTCGGAGATCTGCGTGTGGGCCAGCAGCAGATGGTGGAAATTGCGCGGAATCTGATTCAGGATGATCTGCGCGTGCTGATCATGGATGAGCCGACATCCTCTCTCTCAGCAGCGGAGGTGCAGGTTCTGTTTAAGATTATGAGAGAACTGCTCGCGGACGGACTTTCGATTGTTTACATATCGCACCGACTGGAGGAGATCATGGAAATCGGAGATCATGTGACGGTCCTGCGCGATGGAAAATATGTGGCGGACGCCGACATCAAGGACATCGAGCTGAGCTGGATCGTGGAGAACATGGTCGGCAAGAATACGCAGTATCACCGTTTTGAGCGCTCCATCGATCTGGACAAGGCGGAGAAGGTTCTTGAGATCAACCATCTGAGCCTTCCGAAAAAAGGCGGCGGCTGGCTGCTCGACGATGTGAGCATGTATCTGAAAAAAGGCGAGGTTCTTGGAATCTACGGACTGCTGGGAGCCGGCCGGAGCGAACTCTTTGAATGTCTGATGGGGCTGCATCCGGAGCATACCGGCGAGATTATTTTCAAAGGACAGAAAATGAACGTGAAGGACGTTTCGGGGCAGATCAAGAATGGATTCGCGCTGGTTCCGGAGGACCGTCAGAGCCAGGGTCTCATACAGACTCTGGATATCGGCAAGAATACTTCCATCGCGTCGCTTGAGAGTTACCGCAAAGGAATTTTCCTGAATGAGAAGGCAGAGGGAGAGGCTGTGGATGGCCAGATCAAGGATATCCATATCAAGGTCGCGGACAAAGCGCTTCCGATTCTATCCCTGTCGGGCGGCAATCAGCAGAAGGTTGTCATTGGAAAAGGTCTCCTGACACATCCGGAGGTATTCCTGATGGATGAACCCTCCAGAGGTATCGATATCGGAGCGAAGACGGAAGTGTTCGAAATCATTCATGATTTCTCGGAGCGCGGACTTTCCATTATTGTGATCTCGTCGGAGCTGAAGGAGATCATGTCGATCGCGGACCGCATCTATGTGCTGTCCAACGGGAAATGTACCGGGGAACTGTCCGGGGACCAGATAACTGAAGATACTCTTGTGCGGGCATCCTATGCCGGACTTGGGACCGGTGCGGGCGCATAGAAGGAAGGAGCGGCAAATCCATGAAGAAAAACAATTCAAATCAGATATTAATGACTATTTTGAAGGGACGTACATTCATCGTGCTGATCCTTCTGGTCATATTTTTCAGTGTTGTAAAAGATAATTTCCTGTCGGCGGCCACGCTGACCATGATCGCGAAGCACGTCGCTCTGTACGGTATCCTCGCTCTGGGCATGACGTTCGTTATCATCACAGGGGGTATTGACCTGTCGGTCGGTTCTGTGGTTGGTCTGATCGGCATGCTGGCCGGCGGCCTGATCCAGGAAGGCTTCACCGTGTCATTTGCGGGCGTTACGCTGTACTTCAGCGTTCCGATGATTGTCGTGCTGATGCTGCTTGCGGGCTGTATAATCGGAGCGGTCAACGGCCTGATCGTCACAAAACTCGGCGTTGCCCCGTTTATCGCCACGCTGGGTACCATGTACATCGGCCGCGGTCTCGCGAACCTTCGTTCCGGCGGCGCCACATTCGCGCAGATCAGCGGATATGAGGGACTGGGTAACACAGGTTTTAAGGTACTTGGAAGCAATATCGCGGGAATCCCCGCAGGCGTATATATTTTCGCGGCCCTGGCAGTAATCTCCTACATCCTTCTGAAGAAGATGAGCTTCGGCTGGCATGTGCTGGCAGTAGGAGGCAATGAGAAATCTGCGCGTCTGTCCGGCATTAAGACGGACCGCATCAAGATTCTTGTTTACATGATTTCCGGTTTCTGCGCCGCGTGGGTCGGCATGATCAATACCGCTCAGCTGTCCTCAGCACATCCGAAGTCAGGAGATGGCTGGGAAATGAACGCGATCGCGGCGACAGTACTTGGCGGCACTTCGATGGCCGGCGGTTCCGGTACGATCCTTGGCACAGTGGTCGGCGCTTTCGTTATCGGCGTGATCAACGATGGTATGACGATGTGCGGCGTGTCCGAGTTCTGGCAGTCGGTGATCCGTGGTATCGTGATTATCCTTGCGGTTGTGATTGATCAGACACAGAGAAATCTGCAGGCAAAGATGGCGCTGCAGGCACGCAACGAGAATAAATAAACGGGAGTGGCGTTTTAAAGGAGGAAAAAAATGACAAAGATCAAACTGGGATATGCCCCCACGAGGAGAAGTATTTTCAGCGCGCCGGACGCAATTAAATACCGTAATCTGACGGCTGACCGTCTCCGGGAGCTGGGGATTGATTTTGTGGACATCACGGATATTAATGAGGAAGGTCTGCTCTACGACGACACGGACAGGCAGAAAATTGCGGAAAAATTTAAGGCGGAAAAAATCGACGGCCTGTTCCTGCCGCACTGCAACTTTGGTACAGAATATGAGTGCGCGAGACTGGCGAAGGAGCTGAATGTTCCGGTACTTTTATGGGGGCCGCTTGACGAGCGTCCGGAGGCGGACGGTACACGTCTGCGCGATACGCAGTGCGGACTGTTCGCGACCGGCAAGGTACTCAGGAGATTCCGGGTGCCGTTCACCTATATGACAAACTGCCGTCTGAATGATCCGGTGTTTGAGCGCGGCCTGCGCGACTTCCTCGCGGTCTGCAACGTGGTCAGGACATTCCGCGGCATACGCATCCTGCAGATCTCTACGAGACCGTTCGATTTCTGGTCAACGATGTGCAACGAGGGAGAGCTTCTGGAAAAATTCAATATCCAGCTTGCCCCGGTTCCGATGCCGGAGCTGACGGACGAGATGAAAAAGGCAAAGGCTGAGGGCACGGAAGTGGCAAAGGTCATGCAGTACTGCCGCGACCACATGGAGATCATGGTGAAGGATAATGAACTGGAGAATGTGGCGGCGCTCAAGGTTGCCATGAAGAATCTGGTGGACAAGTATGGCTGCCAGGCGGCGGCGATCCAGTGCTGGAACCAGCTGCAGAGCGAGATTGGCATTATGCCGTGCGCGGCGAACTCCCTGCTCAACGAGGAAGGAATCCCGGTTGTGTGCGAGACCGATATTCACGGCGCGGTCACCGCGCTTCTGGTGGAAGCGGCAGGCATGGGAGAGCTGAGAAGTTTCTTTGCGGACTGGACGATCCGGCATCCGGATATCCCGAACGGCGAACTTTTGCAGCATTGTGGTCCGTGGCCGATCTCCGTCGCGAAGGAGACGCCGAAGCTGACTTACCCGCTGGCGTTCGACCATCCGGGAAGCATCACGGCGGAAGCGAAGCACGGTCTTGTGACGCTTGCGCGGTTCGACGGAGACGGCGGAGAATACTCACTGTTGCTTGGAAACGCGAAAGGCGTGGACGGACCGAAAGGCATGGGAACCTATCTCTGGGTTGAGGTGGAGAATATCAAGCGCCTTGAGGCGAAGATTGTAGAAGGTCCGTACATTCATCACTGCGTGGGCATTCACAAAGATGTCGTTCCGGTACTGTACGAGGCGTGCAAGTACATGGGAATCAAGCCGGATCTGTACGACCCGGTGGAAGAGCAGGTCAAAGCGTATCTGCGCGGCGAGTGAAATAATGAGGCGGAAGCCTGCGTGACGGCTGGTATTGCCCTGAGTTAATTGCGCAGAGAAGTACTAGTGAAAACTGAAGCGCGGGCTTCCCTGAATGAGCCGTCAGCATGACGGCAGAATGGAGAAGACCATTATGGAAAATTTAAAGGCAAAATCGTTTGCCCTGCGCCAGGACGTGGTCAGGATGATCAAGGCTGGCAAGGCGGGACATATCGGCGGCGATATGAGCGTTATGGATGTGCTGGTATCTCTCTATTTTCATGAGATGAATATCAGTCCGGAGAACATGGATGATCCGGAGAGAGATAAATTTGTCATGAGCAAGGGGCACTGTGTGGAAGCGCTGTACGCGGTTCTGGCGGCGAAAGGGTTCTTCCCGATTGAGCAGGTAATTGAAGAGTACTCTCAGTTCGGATCCCAGTTTATCGGGCATCCAAACAACAAGCTTCCTGGCATTGAGATGAACTCGGGTTCTCTCGGCCATGGGCTCCCGGTATGTGTGGGAATGGCGCTGGCGGAGAAGATGAATAAGAGTCAGGCGAGAGTTTACACGGTTATGGGAGACGGAGAACTGGCAGAAGGTTCCGTCTGGGAAGGAGCCATGGCGGCTTCCCATTATAAGCTGGACAATCTTTGTGCGGTCGTGGACCGCAACCGGCTCCAGATTTCCGGCAGCACAGAGGATGTCATGCATCACGATGATCTGGCCGCGCGCTTTGCGGGCTTTGGCTGGAACGTGATTTCTGTGGATGGGAACGATGTAGACGCGCTGAACGCGGCATTTGACGTCGCTAAGACCGTGAAAGGAAAACCTTCGGTTGTGATTGCGAATACGACCAAGGGCTGTGGTTCTCCGGTGATGGAGAACAAGGCTCCCTGGCATCACAAGGTTCCGAGTGAGGAAGAATACAGTCAGATTATGAGCGACCTGGAAGAGAGAAAGGAGGCTGCGCTTCATGAATAAGATACCGAATCGTCAGGCAATCTGCGACGTGCTGATGGAACATGCAAAAGAAGATAAGGACATTATAGTACTGTGCAGCGATTCCAGAGGATCTGCCTCCATGACGCCGTTTGCGGATACATATCCGGAACAGTTCGTCGAGACAGGTATTGCGGAACAGAATCTGGTCAGCATCTCCGCCGGACTGGCGAAATGTGGGAAGAAGCCGTACGCGGCTTCCCCGGCCTGCTTCCTCTCGACGAGAAGCTATGAGCAGGCAAAGATTGACTGTGCGTACTCCAACACGAATGTGAAACTGATCGGAATCAGCGGCGGCATCAGCTATGGCGCGCTGGGCATGAGCCATCATTCAGCGCAGGACATTGCGGCCATGTCGGCGATACCGAATATGCGGGTGTATCTGCCAAGCGACCGATTCCAGACCAGATGCCTGATCGAGGCGCTTCTGAAAGATGAGAAGCCGGCCTACATCCGTGTGGGCAGAAATCCGGTGGAAGATATCTATGAGGAAGGACATGTTCCTTTTGAGATGAATAAAGCTACGGTTCTCTGTGAAGGAACAGACGCGGCGATTATCGCCTGCGGCGAGATGGTGAAGCCATCATACGACGCGGCGAAGCTTCTGAAAGAGGAAGGTATTTCCGTTACTGTGCTGGATATGTACTGTGTGAAGCCGCTTGACAAGGAAGCGGTCATAAAGGCAGCCTCGAACGCGAAGGTGGTTGTGACAGCGGAGGAACATTCTCCGTTTGGCGGACTCGGTTCGATGGTAAGCCAGGTGGTATCCGAAAACTGCCCGAAAAAAGTTGTGAATCTTGCTCTTCCGGACAGCCCGGTCATCACGGGAACCTCGAAGCAGGTGTTTGATCACTACGGACTGAATGCGCAGGGGATCGCGGATACGGTAAAGAAGCTGCTGGGCAGATAAATGAAATGTTCGCTGTTTTGCGGGACAACTTTCGTGTGTCGGGAGCGCTGAATCAAGCAGTGCAGCAGGCGACGCGGGCATCGGCGGAACGGCAGTTCTGATACACATGGGGCGGGAATATCTCCGTGGGGATATCCTGCCCTTTCAAACTTTTATGCCCGCGCTGCGGGTACTGCCATGGATAAAAGTTCACGGAATACCGAGCATTTAAGTAAGAATGTTTTTACATTATTGGCTGCGGAAGGGGCAAAATGATGTGTCCTGCGTGAGGGCGGCAGACATGCAGAAGTTCTTAAAAGGGCAGCAGGAGTTTCGAAATGATGTGTCCTGCAGCAGGGACAGAATAGTTATATAAAGAAAGAAACGATGAAGGAGCGGGTGCAGATATGAACAGATATGTATTGGGGATCGATCAGAGTACGCAGGGCACGAAAGCGCTTCTGTTTGACGGGACAGGAAAGCTTGTCTGCAGGTGCGATCTGCCGCACAGACAGATGATCGATGCGCGTGGCTGGGTCGAACATGATCTGAACGAGATTTATCGAAATACCGTGCAGGTGGTAAAAAATCTGGTGGAAAAAGCGGGAATCAATAAATCTGAGCTTGCGGTCGTCGGCATCAGCAATCAGCGGGAGACGTCCGCTTGCTGGAACAAAGAGACCGGGGAGCCGGTTTATAACGCGATCGTGTGGCAGTGCGCAAGAGGAGCTGCCATCTGCGAGAAAATTGAAAAGCAGGGGTATGCCGAGATGATACGGGAACGCACGGGACTTCGGCTTTCTCCTTATTTTTCCGCGGCAAAACTGGCCTGGATCTTCCGGAATGTGGACGGCGTGAAAAAGCTGGCCGGGGAAGGAAAGATCGCCTGTGGGACGATCGACAGCTGGCTGGTGTATAAGCTGACGAAAGGGAAGCGCTTCCAGACGGATTATTCAAATGCTTCCAGGACACAGTTGTTTAACATACGGACGCTTGCGTGGGATGAGGAGCTTTTGAAAATTTTTGATATTGACAGAAGCTGCATGGCACAGGTGACGGACTCAGACGGGGATTACGGAGAGACGGATTTTGACGGATATCTGGACAGGCCGATTCCGATCCGCGGAGTACTGGGAGATTCCCATGGCGCGCTGTTCGGACAGGGGTGCCTGAAGAAAGGTATGATAAAGACGACTTACGGGACAGGATCTTCCATCATGATGAACATCGGGGAGACACCGGTGTTCAGCGATATCGGTGTGGTCACCTCCCTGGCCTGGTCGATGGGAGGAAAGGTCAATTATGTTCTCGAGGGAAATATCAATTATACAGGCGCGGTGATTACCTGGCTGAAGGATGATCTGGGACTGATCTCATCAGCGGGAGAGACGGAAAAGCTGGCCAGAAGCGCAAATCCGGAGGATACGACGTATCTGGTCCCGGCATTCTCCGGACTTGGCGCGCCATACTGGGACAGCAGAGCAAAAGCCGTCATCAGCGGGATGACCAGGACGACCAGAAAAGCGGAGATCGCAAGGGCGGCGCTTGACTGCATCGCTTATCAGATTACGGATAATATCCGCGCGATGAGCGAGGCGTCCGGCATTAAAATAGAAGAACTGCGCGTGGACGGAGGACCGACGAAAAACGGTTATCTGATGCAGTTCCAGAGCGATCTGCTGGATATTCCGGTAAAAATTCCGGATTCCGAGGAGCTTTCCGGAATAGGGGCGGCTTACGCGGCCGGGCTGGCGTCAGGGCTTTACACACAGGAGGTTTTCGGCACGCTGAAACGCACAGTATATCAGCCGCAGATGAAAGAGGAAGAGCGTGAGCACAAGTATCAGGGCTGGAAGGAAGCGGTGAAGTGCTGCAGCCACTGAGCATACGGAATGAGAAAATGTTTACTCCGTGACCGGCAACAACGCTCCGCGATGCACAGACCATGGAATGAAATTCCATGGTCTGCGTCTCAGACCTCGGGATTTCCGGGCAATTTGCCCGGAAATCACCTCGAGCTCAGTGTGGGAGTGAACTGTAACAAAAAATCTCTTTGCGCTGAAGGTCTTTATAAAAAGATTGATTCTGGGAAAATCTGGTACTATAATATAAACGTTTATGTAAAAAATTTAAAAATAATTATAGACAGCCAGGGAGGTACACATGAAAGTCAGCATTAAACAGATCAGCGAGATTACCGGATTTTCACCAGCTACCGTATCAAATGCGCTCAACTACAAGCGCGGAGTCAATGCAGAAACTTCTGCCAGAATTTTTAAGGCTGCCAGGGATTTGGGATATTACGATGACAGTCGGATATCAAAAGTAAAATTTGTAATGTTTAAGAAAAATGGAGTGATTGTCGAGGATAATCCGTTTTTCCCGCTGCTGATCGCTGGAGTGGAGCAGGAAGCCCGCGCCAGCGGAATGGAAATGATTATGTGCAATCTTGATAAGAGGGACAGCAGCTACGAGGAGCAGGTCAAATGGCTTCAGAATGACAAAGCGTCGGTGATCGTCCTGCTGGGGACAGAAATGCAGGATGATGATATTGATGTCGTGCGAGGAATCAGCAATCCGTTTGTGACGGTTGATTACTGGAAAGAAGATATGTCATTCAATTCAATTGTGATCAATAATGAAGATTCTACTCGTATGGCAACGGAATATCTGATTGCGAAAGGTCATCGGGAGATCGGATATCTGAAAGGCGAATTCCGCATCACTCCATTCCGCGGCCGGGAAGAGGGATATCGCTCCGCGCTTCACAGAGCCGGGATACCGCTGAAAGAAGAATATCAGGTGACATTGTCAACCACGATTGACGGAGCCTATGAGGATATGAAACGATACCTGAGAACAAATCCGAAGCTTCCGACAGCCTTTTTCGCGGACGATGACATGATTGCTCACGGTGCGATGAAGGCAATCACGGAGTGTGGACTCCGTATACCGGACGATATTTCGATCATCGGGTTCGACGATGTGGCATTTTCTGCGGTTTCTTCCCCGGCGTTGACGACAGTACGTGTTCCGAAGCAGGAACTGGGGCGTGTCGCCGTGCGGCGCTTAAGGCAGATGATGCAGGATGGAGGAGGCTCTAATCTGAAGATCGCGGTAGGAACACAGTTTATAGAACGGGACAGCGTAAGAGAAATCTGATATACGCTCCGCGAGGGTTCTGAGCTCCAGTGGCGCTCGTTTAGAACCGACCGGAACGGAGTGGAGGGTGCAGAGATTCGGAGCTGAAGATGTCTGCTGACGCAGACCTGAATCCCGCGCGCAAGACTCGCGGGCGAGTCTTGAAAAGATATCAGGGATTACTTTATGGAATATATGACATTTCGGTTCCTGTACAGGGCGTACTGGCATCATGATGTTGAATAATGGGGGAACACAAACTATGAAGGTACTGAATTTTGGGTCATTGAATGTGGACTATGTATACCAGGTGGATCATATGGTTCAGCCGGGAGAAACACAGGCTTCGTCCGGCATGGAGATCTTTCTGGGAGGCAAAGGGTTTAACCAGTCCGTGGCGCTTGCACGGGCGGGCGCAGAGGTCTTTCACGCCGGTCTGATCGGCGCTGACGGACAGAATTTTCTGAGTGCCTGCAGGGAATGCGGAATTCATACAGAGTATATCCGGACGATAGAAGGAAGGAGCGGTCATACGATCATACAGGTGGATAAGAGCGGTCAGAACTGCATTCTCCTGTACGGCGGGAGCAACCGTGCGCTCACGAAAGAATTTATCGACGAGGTGCTTCAGAATTTTGACGCGGGAGATTTCCTCCTGCTTCAGAATGAGGTGAATCTGTTGGATTACATCATGGACAGAGCATGGGAACGCGGAATGAAGATCGTTCTCAATCCCTCTCCGTTTGATGATGGGCTGAAGCCGTGCGATTTCTCGAAAGTGTACTGTTTCCTGCTGAATGAGATTGAGGGGATGCAGCTTACCGGAGAGACGGATCTGGAAAAGATTCCCGGCAGGATTCTGGAAAAATATCCGGACGCAAAGGTTGTGCTGACACTCGGCGGCGAAGGTTCCGTCTATGCGGACCGGAATACGACTGTGCGGCAGGATATTTTCAAAGTGGATGTCGTGGATACCACGGCGGCAGGAGACACATTTACCGGATATTTTATCGCCGGTCTAATGGAAGGACGGCCGGTGGAGGAGATTCTGAGGACAGCTGCGAAAGCGTCCGCAATCGCGGTTTCACGCAGGGGGGCGTCGCCTTCAATCCCTTCGAAAGAAGAAGTGATGAAATTCTGAACAAACGTTCGAAAGAGATATCCCGTGACGATCCAGGGACTTTAAAAACCCTGAATCCTGCGGGATATTTTCATTTCTGTGCATCGCGAAGCGCTGTTACGTTCACGACCTGCAAGGGAGTGAACAAGTAACATTGATTTCCGCATTGCTATGCTTAAACAAGAATATTGCTTTAGAAGAAAAAACAGGATATAGTATTTTCAGAGAGGAAAAGCATGAGGAATGAAAGGGGCGTGGCAAAGTGAAAATGTCCAGAAAGAAACTTCCGATCGGGATTGAAGATTTTGAAGAACTTCGTTCGGAAGATTTTTACTACGTTGACAAAACCGGACTGATCCGGGATCTTCTTAACAACTGGGGGAAAGTGAACCTGTTCACTCGTCCGCGGCGGTTCGGGAAGACGTTGAACATGAGCATGCTGGAGCATTTTTTCTCCCTGGACGGGGATAAAAGCATTTTTGAAGGGCTGGAGATCGCAGAGGAGAAGGCGCTTTGTGAGGAATACATGGGGAAATATCCGGTTGTCTCTATTTCTCTGAAAGGAATCGATGCGCGTACCTGGGAGACGGCATATCAGATGACAGCCCGGATTATCATGGATGCCGCCGCGAAGTTTTATTTCCTTCTGGAAAGTGAGAAGCTGAATGAGCATGATAAAGCAGAATACAAAGATCTCCTTGACAAAAAAATGGATGAGGGTCTGGCGGGCAGCAGTCTGAAGTTGCTGTCAAGACTGCTGGAGAAGCATTACGGTACAAAAGTGATCCTGCTGATCGATGAGTACGACGTCCCTCTGGCGAAAGCTCACGCGAACGGCTATTATGACCAGATGATCTCCCTGATCCGCAGCTTGCTGGGGCAGGCGCTGAAGACGAACAGCAGCCTGAAGTTCGCGGTTCTGACCGGATGCCTTCGGATCTCGAAGGAGAGCATCTTTACCGGGCTGAACAACCTGAAAGTGTTGTCGGTCGCGGATGAGCGTTTTGACGAATATTTCGGATTTACGGACAAAGAAGTAAGAGCACTCATCGCATATTATGACATAGAGGATCATTATGAGGAGATAAAGACCTGGTATGACGGCTACCAGTTTGGGAATGTGGAGGTGTACTGCCCGTGGGATGTGCTGAACCACTGTGACCGGGTTCGGAGCAGGCCGGACGCGCAACCGGAGAACTACTGGATCAACACGAGCAGCAACGACGCGGTGAAGCGGTTCATCCGGGAAACGGGAAACGCGGCGATGCTCAAACGGGAGATCGAGCGCCTGGTGGCAGGGGAAACAGTTACAAAGGAGATTCATCAGGAACTGACGTATCCGGAAATCTATCAGACGGTCGACAACATCTGGAGCCTGCTCTTTACCACAGGTTATCTGACACAGAGAGGGAAAGCAGAGGGGAGACAGATGAAGCTGGCAATCCCCAACCTGGCGGTGCGCGATATCTTTGTGACGCAGATTATGGAATATTTCAAGGAGAACGTGAGGGAAGACGGGGAGACGCTGAACCGGTTCTGTGAAGCGCTGCAAAACGGAGAGGCGGAGAATGTGGAGAGGATCTTCACGAAATACCTGAGAAGGACGATCAGCATCCGCGACACAGCCGTAAGGAAGGAAATGAAGGAGAATTTCTATCAAGGGGTGCTGCTTGGGATCCTGAGAGTGAAGAGCCGGTGGAGCGTCACGTCCAACCGTGAGATGGGAGAAGGTTACGCGGACATCCTCGCAGAGCCGGACACAGGTGATATGGGGATCATCATCGAGGTGAAGTACGCGCATGACGGGGATCTGGAGGCGGCGTGCAGGGAAGCACTGAGGCAGATCGAGCATACCGGATATGAGGACGATCTTGAGGATGACGGGGTGGAGAATATCCTGAAGTACGGGATTGCGTGCTATAAGAAGCGGTGCCGGGTGATGCTTGCGTGAGCGGCTTGTGGATCATGTTAGGTTAATTTGCTTTCCCTGATTCATTCTTTTTGCAATTGTTGCGCTGACAGCGTGTTCCACAGCAGGATTGACGTTGACAATATAGGATATATCCTATATAATGCTATTAAAATAGGAGGACGAAATTATGATTGCAATGTGGGAAACGCAGCAATTTGAGGTTCTTCCGCCTGTAGAGTGAGAAAGGGGGAGAAAAATATGTTCCACAGAATCAAAGAAGTAACACCGTTAAAAAATTTTGTGATCCGTGCTTTATTTCAAAATGGTGTAGAGAAAACATATGACATTCGTAATCTATATAAGTTGTTTCCCCAGTTCAAAGTTTTTGAAAATAATCCTGACCTATTTAAGCAAGTTATGGTTGATCCGGGAGGATATGGGATTTCCTGGAATGATGAATTAGATTTAGACGCAGAAGATATATGGGAATTTGGAAATGATACCGGGATTATTCACAAAATGGATGTTTCTTATCATTTAGCAGAAAATCTTCTTAACGCAAGGGGATTATCCGGAATGACACAAAAGCAGCTTTCTGAAATTACTGGAATTTATCAGTCTGATATTAGTAAAATAGAGAGAGGAATTGCGAATCCATCCTTATTAACATTAAAAAGGCTGGCTGAAGGAATGGGAATGGAATTAAAAATAGAGTTTGTTGCTAATTCCAAATTATGAGAAGAATGCAGAATTTTCCGGGCGTGACGTGGGCGGGCAGTGAAAGCAACTTCCACAGGACAGGTAGGGACATATGAATCTTTTGATTGTAGAGAATGAGAGAAGTGCGATACAGGAGACAGAAGCCATGCTGAAACTGCCGGATATGGGGATCAGTCGGTGTTTTGGTGCGGTGGATCTGGAAGAGGCGAAAGTTCTGATTTTAAGACAGGGCATTGATATTCTGCTTGTAAGTGTCGAGCTGCCGGACGGTTCGGGGCTGGAGCTTGTCCGATGGATTCGGGAGGAAAGGCTGGATACGGCCTGCATCTTTATGAGCAGTCGTGCGGATTTTTCCAGCGTGCAGCAGGCGATGGAGCTTGGAGGAAAAGGATTTCTTCTGAAACCTCTGGAAGCTGGGAAGTTGCGGGAGATTTTTGAAAAGGTAATCCGTGAACGGCGTGAATACCAGAATATGCGCGCGAAAATCCGTGTGTATGAGGCGAACGAGCGGCGGATCGCAAGGGATTTCTGGAAAGATTTGTTTTATGAGAATACGTCCTCCGAGCGCGAGGCGATTGAGCATCAGATTGAAAAACTTCATCTGAGCATCAATCCGGACTGGTCGTTCGGCGTGGTGCTTCTGATGGTGAGAACCTGGCGTGCCGAGGAGTACGGGCGGCTGGACCGGTTTGTGATCCACAATGTCGCGCAGGAGCTGTTTGAGATGACGGTGTCGGAAGCGGCGGACTGGCAGGATGTGATACAGTTTGGCGAGAGATCGCAGATCGCGATCTGCGGTGCTATGGACGGCAGCGGTATTTTTGAACTGTGCAGGAAATTTGCCGTTCAGTATACGAAAATGATCCGGAAATACGCGGATGTAAAGCTGATTGCATATGTGGGGAAGACAGTTTCCATCGAGGATGTGGCGGAAGAGATGGAGAGCCTGCTGTTTATGGACAGCCAGCATCTGGAGGATCACGGCGTCGTTCTCTATACGGAGGCGGAGAATCTGGTGCGTCTGGATTTTGGAGCAGGCGATAAGTTTGGAAGATGGGCGCAGATTCTCTGCGGAGGAAAGATTCTGAAAGTGCGTCAGGATCTCTTTGACTATCTTGACGAGCTGGACGTGGGCGGCGGACTGAATAAGCGGCAGTTTTATTATTTCCATACCCGGTATCTGGAAATGCTGTCGAAATACGCGCAGGAGCATAAGATCGTGCTGAGCCGCCTGACGGAGAAGCCGGAGCATGCCGACTGCTTTGAGAACGCGACAAGAAATATACAGAGCATGAAACGGTGGATTGACTGTTCGCTGGGCCAGCTGGAGGAGATGGCAAAGAGCGACGACATGGATCTGGACCCGGTGGAGGCGACCGTGAAATATATAAGGGATCACCTTTCGGACGCGCTGGAGATGCAGGAGATCGCGGACAATGTTCATTTTAATCAGGATTATCTGACGCGCATATTCCGGAGGAAGATGAATGTTTCCGTCAAGAGCTATATCGTCGCATGCCGGATGGAGCATGCAAGGCTGCTTCTGGAATCCACGGATCTGCCGATCACGGAGGTCGCGTATCAGGTGGGTTATTACAATTATACGAGTTTCAACAGGGCCTTTAAAAAGCAGTTTGAGGAGTCACCGCAGTCGTTCCGGCAGAGGACGGGGGTTGTGCCGTAAGGATAAGTATGTGCAGAGACTTGTGTGTGTCGCTGACATGGCAGACAGAAGTTGTGTTGGAGAGAACTGCAGCATGTCTGAGGTGGTGGAAAAGAGGGGGACATTGTGAAACGCCGCTGATTGGAAACAAACAGCGATCATTTTGAGTGGAAATTCCGGGGATAGTGACAAGAAGAACTGCCGCCGAATGTGGAAAAACAACAGGGAAAGTCGGAAAAGGGAAAGTCCAGGTAGGATTTTCCCTTTTTTGACGGGAGGGAATTTTCTATAATGGACATACAGAAACAAGTTCTGCGGACGATGAGCCATCTCATGTCTGCGGCATGAAGCAGAGAGCGATAAAGCTACCGATTAAAAAGTATGGAAAAGGAAGAAGGAGGTTTTCATTTTGGCACATGAACGTTTTTATGGAGTAGGAGAACCATTGATCCAGAGGGAAGAGGATACGAAGATTCCGGCTGCCGCTTACCTGGATCTGATCAAGGGAATGGGGTGCAATGCGTACCGTTCCTGGATGCACATCACGGATATCCTGATTGATCCGGCGACGCCGAATGAGAAGGCTGTAAAGAGGCACCAGGAGCTTTTAGACCGCGCGGCAGAGCTCGACATCGAGGTTACCGGCATGAGCCATGAGTGGTTTCTGCCTGAGGGGTGCAGGCAGAGAAAAGGCCATGCGGTTCCGGCGAGGGATCTGACCCCAGGAAGCGCTTACATGAAGACACTGGAAATGCTTGAGGAGTCGTGGTGCACGATGGCGAAGCTGTTCCCGCAGGTGGCGATCTGGGAGGTAGGTAATGAGTGGAATCTGAACGCGTTCCTGCATCCGGACGGATTTCTGGACAGTGATATGAGCCATCCGTTCACGGCGGACGAGAAGATGGATATCGCGGTGGATCTCCAGTATTTTTCGGCGAAAGGAGTGCGCAGGGGAAATCCGAATGCGAAGGTGGCTTCCTTCTCGCCGGCGCTGAGCACGCCGACGTTGGGCGGAGACATGCCGGATTATCTCCCGGTTATGTTCGGAGCGGCGTGGACACTTGACAAATTATACAGCCGTATTAAATCCGGAAAATTCTGGTCAGACAACACGGATGATTATTTTGATATCGTGGCGTGGCATCCGTACGTATTTACAAATAAGGTTGTAGACGGGGACTATGATCTTTTCCTTGACGTGGACGAGCCGGACAGCCTCTGGAGGGCGTTCGGAGATTCTGTGTACAAGGTGATGAAAAAATACGGCGATGGGCACAAGGAGATCATCATGACCGAGACTGGATTCACGGACTGCGGAAATCCTGAATGGGAAGAACGGTACGCCTATTACAACAAGAAGATTCTGGAGATGGCGTGGAATATGAACAACGTGCGGACGGTACATAATTTCCGCCTGCTGTGTGAGAAAGCCATGCTGGAGCGGGACGGTATCGAGAGCAATCAGATCGGCGGACTGACGGAGGTCTATTTTGGCTTGTTCACGGAGCCGTGCGACGGTTGCCAGCCGAGAAAGAGGGCTTTCGCCATTCAGGAGATGACGGGGAGTACCGCGGATCTGCGTGAGCTGGGAAGGAAGGTCTGCGAGACACCAAGACTTCCATAAAGGAGAAAAAACAGCAGATGGTCCAAAATTTTTCAAAAGGAGAAGAATCGGGAGCTGCAGATTTTGGCAGAGAAAAGCAAAATGAGAAAGGAAAACATCGGATGATCTGGAGATTTTTGTGAAAGGAGAAAGAACCGTAGACTGCAGATCATGGCAGTGAAAAAAGAAGCAGCAGGAATTTATGTTTCTGCGGAGAAAAGGGAAAACTGAGGAAATTCCGGAGCTCTGCGGAAAAAGGAAAAGGAGACGGAAAAATGAGCGAATATATTGTGGAAACGACAAGTGGGAAGGTGAAAGGATATCTCAGGGACGGCCTTGTGGAATATCTTGGTATCCCATATGCGCAGCCTCCGGTAGGGGAGCTTCGCTTTAAGAGGGCGCGCCCCATATCATGGGAGGGGGTTTTTGACGCAAAAGAATACGGGCCGGAGTCGGTTCAGTTCGACGAGGGACAGCTGAAAGGAAGCGAGGATTGTCTGACGATCAACATTCAGCGTCCCGAAAAAGGAGAGAAGCTGCCGGTTTTCGTCTACATTCATGGGGGCGGCTACAACACGGGAGCCTGCAATGTGCCGCTGTACAACGGACGCACATTTGCCGAGGAAGGAATTGTCTACGCTGCGTTCCAGTACCGGCTGAATGTTCTGGGATTTTATGATTTCTCGACTTTCCCCGGCTGTGAGGACCTGGAGAGCAACTGCGGACTGTCCGATCAGATCCTTGCCATGCAGTGGATCCATGAGAATATCGCCGCGTTTGGCGGAGATCCGGATTGCGTCACGATCTGCGGAGAGTCGGCGGGAGGCGCTTCTGTCGTGAACATGCTTGCCTGCCCGTCCGTGAAAGGGACTTTCCAGCAGGCGATTGCCCAGAGCGGACTGCCCAACTGCGTTATGACGCATGAGATGGCGCGCCGCAATGTGGAGCTGTTTATCGAGGGGATGGGCTGGACGGAGGCTGATCTGCCGAAGCTGCGCACCGATGATCCGTTCACGTTCCAGAAAGGAAATACGTATGTCGCTCTGCATCATCAGTACCGCAATCCGGGCATGTTCCTGCCGGGACCGATCCAGGATGATCTGCTGCCAGTGCGTCCGATCGACGCGATCCGGAACGGCAGCGCAGAGGGCATCCGTCTGATCATCGGGACGAACGCGCATGAGGGGACGACATTTGTGCATCCGGAGAACACTGGTTTCCCGAACAGCTGGGCGATGATCGCGGACATGTTTGAGAAGAACGGAAATATCGAAGCATTTTCGGATATCATCCGCTATTATCATCCGAATGCAGACGCATATCTGAAAAAGCTGGACAATCAGAATAAATTCAGCGCGGCGGATCTGTCGGCATCCTCCGATGAGACGAAGGATAAAGTCGGCGTGCCGTTTATCAACTTTGCGACGGATTACGCATTCCAGATGCCGGCGATCAAGGTGGCGGACGGACAGAAGCTCCACACGGACGATGTGTGGATGTACCGCTACGATCTGGTGACAAAGTCGGGCGAGGCGAGCGGCCTTCTGTGCTCCCATGCGTTTGACCTGCCGACCATGTTTGCGAACAAGGACTTCCACTTTAGCCGTTTTATCTATGACGGGGAGGATGAAGCCATGGTGGACGGCATCATCAATGAGATGCACGGCGACTGGGTCCGCTTTACGAAGACCGGCGAGCCGAATGCCGCGTGGCCGCGCTATGCGGGACATGACTGTGAGATCCGTATCTATGACCGCGAGACTAGGACGGAGAAGGTTGACAGGACGGCACTGATGGATACGTGGAAGGATCTGCGTTTTTACGAGGACTGAGATCCTGGATAAATCACAGGTCGGAAAATGAGAATCCGAGGTAGGAAAAAGCCTGTTTTTACACCTTCCGAAAGAATATACTGATTTCATCATAAAACAAAGGAGAGGAAAACATGTTTAGTTTTGCATCGAAAACAAACGATCCGAATACCAAACTGGGCTGGAATGACCGAATCGGCTATGGTATCGGAAACTATGGTATGGCATGGGTCAATGGCCTGATGTCTGCTTTCTTTATGACTTACCTGACGGATGTATCTCTGGTTGATGCCGGAGTCGCAGGTACGATCATTGCTTTATCAAAGATTTTTGACGGTGTATCTGATCTGATCATGGGCCGGATTGTAGACGGAACTCATTCAAAACTGGGTAAGGCAAGAGTCTGGCTGCTGAGAATGTGTATCCCGCTGGCGATTGCGACGCTGCTTCTTTTCAGCATCCCGGCGTCCATGACAGGCATGGTCAAATATGTTTACATCTTTGTAATCTATAACCTGGTAAATTCCGTATTCTATACGGCAATGTTCGTACCGTACAACTCGATCATCGCGCTGACGACGACGGACGGATATGAACGTGGAATGCTTGGAAATATCAGCATGATCTTCCAGACAATAGCAAACATCTGTATGAACACATTCTTTATGAGATGGCTGCTCTTCTTCGGAGGCGGAGATATGTATCAGCAGAGCGCCTGGACGAAAGTACTTATTATCATCGGTATCTTTATCGTTGCTTCCGCAGTCATCTGTGTGATGGGAACAAAGGAGAGGGTGAATGAGGATGTTGCTCCGGGTGAGAAGCCCAAAGATGATGTTTCTGCCCTTACTGCTGTGAAGTCCCTGTTTATGAACAGATACTGGCTGACAATGGTACTGTGCATGTTCTGTATTTTCTTTATCATTGTCATGTATTCCGGCGGAGCGATTTTCTACGCGAGAGATGTGCTTGGGGATGTCGCGCTTTATACTCCGATTAATAATGCTCTGTCGATTTCTCAGTTTGCGACCATGTTCTTCACTCCGTTCTTTATGAAGAAGTTCGGAAAACACAGAACCTATCAGCTTGGTCTGATCGGCATGGTTCTGGGATTTGGCGGAACCGGTCTCTGCGGTCCGAATATGGTTCTTCTGATTCTGTTTAATATTCTGAAAGGCATCGGCCTTGGAGCGGCAGGCGGAATGGCCTTTGGCATGGTTGCCGATACGATTGAGTATGGCGAGTGGAAGACCGGAGTTAAGACAGTCGGTATGGGAAATGCCGCGATCTCGGCGGCACAGAAACTTGGTCTTGGAATCGGTCAGGCAGCAATGGGATGGATTCTTGCGGCAGGCGGATATGTAAATGCCGCGGCAACCCAGAGTGACAGCGCAAAGGCTGCGATCAGCTTTATGTACAACTGGCTTCCGGTAATTCTGATCGTTCTGTGCTTCGTGATCATGCTGTTCTACAAACTGGATAAGGAGATGCCTCAGATTCTCAAGGATCTTGAAGAACGCAGAAGCAAATAATGATTAATGAAAATCCCGCGGAGCATCATGCCCGCGGGATATTTTACGATCAGGAGGGAAAAGACGTCTCCTGCTCGATCGAAGCGGATTTGTCGACAGTCCGCAGGAAAGTAAAATGAAGGAGGAAATTATGGCACATTTACAGGTAAATTTTATGTCGGAAGCTTTGATGCGGACTGTTACGGTTCAGGTAATTCTCCCTACAGATAAACTTCTGCCGCCGGGAGCGCCAAAACAGCCTTTAAGGCCGTATAAAACGTTGTATCTGCTGAATGGGGTTATGGGAAATCATACAGACTGGTGCAACGCCACTGACATTCAGATACTGGCAGAGGAGAAAAATCTGGCAGTTGTCATGCCGGGCGGAGAAAACAGGTTTTATCTTGATTTTGAGCCCACTCATGAGCTGTATGGTGAATTTGTGGGAAATGAGCTTGTTTGGGCGACCAGAAAGATGTTTCCGCTCTCTCATAAAAGAGAGGATACATTTATTGCGGGTGTTTCAATGGGCGGCTATGGAGCTCTGCGCAACGGGCTGAAATACAGCAGCAATTTTGGCTATATTGCCGGGATGTCGGCTGCAGCTATTTTGTATGATCTGGATAAAAGAACAGATGATCATCCGATGTTTCTGGAGAGAAGGAGTTTTGCCGAGATGATTTTCGGTGATTTTTCCAAAGTTATGGAAAGTGATAAAAATCCGGTCTGGTTGGCGAAACAGCTGAAAGAGAATAACAGGGAGGTCCCTGAAATCTATCTTACTGTAGGCCGGGAAGATTTTCTGTACAGAAACAATCGTAAACTGTGCGAAGAGTTTAACGGACTTGGACTCGACGTTACGTTTAAAGAAACAGAAGGAGGACATAGCTGGGATCTCTGGAAAGAAAGCATCAAAGATGTTCTTGACTGGCTTCCGCTGGCAGGAGATAGTGAAGAAGGATTAAACAGCGGGAATATCGGGTTGTAAAAAACAAACTTATGAAAGGCAGAAGAGAAATGTTTAAAAGTCATTTTGGAGAGACGGTGATTGTTGTTCTTTCACTTGTCATGGGGTTTATCATGTCGCTGGCAGTTGTGTTCGTGGATCATCTGGCGTTTAATTTTTCCAATGTGTTTAAGATCTGGGCGATGGTCACGCTGGTCATTCTGCTCGTCAGTATCCTGATTCCGTATAAGGAGTGGTCCGGGAAACTGACGGGGATGTTTATCCGGGAAAAGGGGAGTATTGCCTATAAACTTGTGGAGAATATTCTTCCTTCCCTGATTCTGAATACCTGCAATACGGCGATTGTGTCGGCGGCAAATATCTTTTATAATGAAGCGATACCGGCCGGGCTGCAGATGGAGGAATGGGTTCAAGGATTTATCCACGACTGGCCGATTACGTTTGTGATTTCCTATCTGGCGGCTTTTGCCGCGGAAGCAGCGGGAAAATGGGTGGCAGAAAAGTATTGTGGTGAATAAAGTTTAAGGTTCTGAGTCTGAAAACAGTTCCCTTGCAATTATTCGAAAATACGGTATAGTATAAGAATGTGAATCGGGCAGGAGGCATTTCCTCCCCTGCTCGCGGGAATAAAAAAGGGGAGTCTCAATGCGATATGATACATAAGGAAAAATCCAATTGGGTGTGGAGCCCATCCTGGAATATAGAGGACGCGGAATGTCCGCGGATTATGTTATTCCGCAAGGTGGTTGAAGTGAAGGGAAAGCCGCAGGAGGGAACAATTAAGATCTCCGCGGATACCAGATATAAATTATATATCAATGGCAGATTTGTGGAAGCCGGTCCGAGCCGGGGGGATCACCATGTCTGGTTTTATGATACAATTTCCCTGCTTCCCTGGATGAAGCAGGGGATCAATGTGCTGGCGGTCATGGTTCTCCGTTATCCGGAAGATCCTGCGAAGGGAAATCACGGGATGTTTCGGACTTCTGTGCCCGGGTTGTATGTAAAGGGATGTCTGCGGGATGAGACTGGAGACGTGTATGATCTGTCGGCGGATGAATCGTGGCGCTGCAAAAAAGACGAGATGGTTTCTTTCATCCGTGAGGAAGTCAGGTTTGCTCCTTTGATGATTCATGAGAGAGCGCAGGGAAATCCGGAGATTTTCGGATGGAGAGAAGAAAACTACGACGACAGCGGGTGGGAGTCTGCAAAATCTTATACGAAACAGCAGATTTCAGAAGTCAGCTGTCTGGAAAATCTGCGTCCCCGCACGATTCCGTTTTTGTATCGAAAAAAGAGGAACTTTGCCGGGATTATGGATATCAAAAAGTCCGTGTATACAAAAGAGCAGTGGGCTACTTTTTTCAGAGGACAGGAGCAGATTACGATTCCGGCGGAAAGCGAGGAGATTCTGGAGATTGATGCCGGGGAGGAAATGACAGGTTATCTGAGAGCGGCTTTCTGCGGGGGATGTGGTTCCGCGGTACAGTTTCTTTATTCGGAAGCCTATGTGCAGGACGGCGTTGAGGGGCCGGAGAAGATTCCCGTCAAGGGAGACCGCACGGATATCATAAACGGGCATTTGAAGGGATATGAAGACAGATATTCTGTCTGCGGACTTGGGAATCCGGATATGCCGGAAACGTATGAGCCTTTCTGGTTCCGCGCGTTCCGCTTTCTGCGGCTGCATATTACGACAGGAGATGAACCGCTTGTGCTCTGCTCTCTGGATTACGAGGAAACCGGATATCCGCTGAACGTGGAAACAAAGGTTGACACATCGGATGACAGCCTGAAGGAGATCTGGAAGATCAGCGAGCGGACACTCCGCCGCTGTATGCATGAGACGTACGAGGACTGTCCGTTCTATGAACAGCTTCAGTATATCATGGATGCCAGGTTGCAGATTCTGTATACCTATGCGGTCAGCGCGGACGACCGACTGGCAAGAAAATGTATGGATGATCTGCGCCGCGCCCAGAGGGAGGATGGACTGCTGAACTGCAGCTATCCGAACTGCAACGTAAATGTCATACCGGGCTTTTCCATTTATTATATTCTGATGGTATATGACCACATGATGTATTTTGGGGACAGAAATCTGGTGGAAGAGCATATGCCGGCGATTCACCGGATTCTGCAGTTCTTTGACCGGCATCTGACGCCGGAGGGATATGTGGGGTCAGTCGGCGGGCTGAACCGGCCGGGTCAGTTCTGGTCCTTTATCGACTGGGCCAGGGAATGGAATGACACGGACGGAGTGCCGCCAGTTGGGAAAAACGTCCCGATCACAATGGAAAGTCTTCTGTATATCTATGGCCTGCAGTATGCCGGAAAGCTTGCGGAATATGTGGAACAGAATGAAAAAGCCCGGGACTATTATGCCAGAGCAGAGAAGGTGCAGACGGCAGTCCGGAAGTACTGTACAGGAAGAGACGGAATGCTTCAAGATGCTCCGGGAGTGGAAGAATACAGCCAGCACTGCCAGGTGTTCGGCATTTTGACTGACACGATCGATGCCGGGGCAGGCCGGGAAATACTTCTGAAAACGGTGCGGGATAAAAGTTATACGCAGTGCACGGTCGCGATGAGCTTTTATCTGTTCCGCGCGCTGGAAAAAACCGGACTGTACGCATTGACGAACCAGTACTGGGATGTCTGGAGAAAGATGATCCGGAACCACTGTACCACCTGCGTGGAATCGGAGGCTTTTGCGAGGAGTGAGTGCCACGGCTGGGGCGCTCTGATCCTGTATGAGCTTCCCAGCACCACTCTGGGGGTGAGACCTCTGGAACCGGGATACAAAAAGGTTCGGATTGCGCCGGTACCCGGCTATCTTACACAGGCTTCGGGGACGGTGAAAACGCCGGTTGGGGATATCAGTGTATCATGGGAGATAAAAGACGGTGCCCTTTCGGTGGATTATAGAGTTCTGGGGGGAGTGGAAGCTGAGGTCATATCATAAAGTTCTGTGGCTGGTTATAACTTACCGGGGAATGAACAATAACTGCGGAAATTTTAGAAGAATCAGGATCTGGTGATTGCAAAATAAATGAAAAAAGACTGCCGGTTATGACAGATGGGCGGCCTGCTTTCTGAGAATACTCAGGGGCGGCCGTTTTTCTTACTGGCTTGACATAAAATATATCATAATATATACTAAAAACAAAAAGGTATTTAAGGAGGTGTACAATCCGTGAAGAAAAAGATCCCGATCGGAATTGAATACTTTGACAGGTTTTCACAGGATGATTTTTATTATGTAGACAAGACAGGTTTCATTGCAGAGCTTTTGCATAATTTAAATGGAGTAAACCTGTTCACCCGTCCCAGACGTTTCGGGAAGTCTCTGAACATGAACATGCTGAAAACTTTTTTCGAGATTGGATGCAACGCCTCCCTGTTTGACGGGATGAAGATTTCGCAGGAAAAGGAACTGTGTGAACAGTACATGGGAAAGTATCCGGTAATCTCTATTACTCTGAAAAACGTGAGCGGTCTGACTTTTGAAGCTGCTTGTATGCAGATGAAGATGGTGATTGGGACAGAGGCGGAGCGCTTTGCCTTTCTGGAGGAGAGCAGCCGTCTGTCGGACAATGACAGGAGAAAATACCGGGCGCTGATTCATCTGGAAAGAGGCGTCTATGCGATGTCGGATACGGTACTGGAAAACAGTCTCAAGACGCTTTGCGTGCTTCTGGAAAAACACTACGGGCGGAAAGTCATCCTGCTGATTGACGAGTACGACGTGCCGCTGGACAAAGCGTTTCAGGGAGGATTCTACAATGAGATGGTCTCCCTGATCCGCGGTCTTTTCGGCAGCGCGCTGAAAACGAACGACAGTCTTTACTTTGCCGTTCTCACCGGCTGCCTGCGCATCTCAAAGGAGAGCATCTTTACGGGGCTGAACAACCTGAACGTGATGACGATGGCGGATCAGCTTTTCAATGACTGTTTCGGGTTTACGGAAGACGAGGTTCGGGAAATTCTGGCTTACTATGAGCTGGAAGACGCGTTTGAGACGGTGCGGGACTGGTACGACGGCTACTGCTTCGGCGGAGTATCCGTCTACTGTCCGTGGGACGTCATGAAATATGTGCAGGCCCTGCGCAGCGACAGACACGCGTTTCCGGAAAACTACTGGGCGAACACGAGCGGCAATGCCCTGGTGCGCCGCTTTATCGGGAAGGCGGACCGGCAGACCAGAAGCGAAATCGAGAGACTTGTCGCGGGAGAATGTATTGTGAAGGAAGTCAGCCAGGAACTGACTTACAATGAGCTCGACGACTCGATCAACAACCTGTGGAGCGTGCTGTTCTCCACCGGCTATTTGACGTCAAGGAAGCGGCTGTCCGCGAAAGAACACCTGCTTGCCATCCCCAACAATGAGATCCGGGATCTGTTTGTCAGCCAGATCCAGGTATGGTTCAAGGAGACCTCCCGCACGGATCCGGGAAAACTGGAGCGGTTTTGCTCGTCCTTCCTGCGCGGGGACGCGGAGAGTATCGAGCGGGAACTGAAGGGATATTTGTGGAATTCCATCAGCATCCGGGACGTGGCGGTCAGGAACCCTTTGAAGGAAAATTTCTATCATGGCATGCTGCTGGGGCTTCTGCAGTATGAGACGGAATGGGAGATCCAGTTCAATATGGAGAGTGGAGAAGGTTACTGCGATATTGTGATTGAAACTCTGGATCAGATCGGCGTACTGATCGAACTCAAATATGCAGGTGACGGGGATCTTGAGAAAGGGTGCGCAGACGCGCTTGCTCAGATCCGGCAGAAGAATTATGATGCCGTGCTGCGCAAAGATGGGATGGAGAAAATTTTCCGCTATGGGATCGCCTTTTATAAAAAGAACTGCAGGGTGGAGAAAAACTGATGAAAAATCAGGGAAAAGCAGGGGGTGAAGACGGCATGCGCACAATCAGTGTGGGGAATCAGGATTTTGCCGTGATTCGGGAAAATGATTATTTTTATATTGACAAGACGAAGCTGATCCGGCAGTGGTGGGAGAACGGTGACTCAGTCACGCTGGTTACGCGGCCCAGGCGGTTCGGAAAAACGTTGAACCTGAGCATGCTGGAGTATTTTTTCTCTGTCTCTTATGCGGGACGGGCAGATCTTTTCAGAAATCTGGAGATTTGGGGAGATCCGGTGTATCAGAAGCTTCAGGGAACATATCCGGTCATAGCACTGAGCTTTGCCAGCGTAAAGGATGCAGACTTTGGGACAGTGCGCGGAAAAATCTGTCAGCTTCTGACAAACCTGTATTCTCAGAATCGTTTTCTGCTGGAGGCAAATGTGCTGGATGAGCAGGAGAAGCAGTTTTTTAACCGGGTAAATGCGCAGATGGATACGATGACTGCCACGATGGCGCTGTATCAGCTGTCTTTGTTTCTGGAACGGTACTATGGGAAAAAAGTCCTGATCTTTCTGGATGAGTACGATACGCCAATGCAGGAAGCTTATCTGCATGGTTTCTGGGAAGAATTGTCCGTGTTCACCAGAAGCTTGTTTAACGCGGCGTTTAAGACGAATCCGGCGCTCGGACGGGCTCTGCTTACCGGAATCACCAGGGTAGGACGGGAATCCATATTTTCAGACCTGAATAATCTGGAGGTTGTTACTGCGACTTCGGAGAAATATGCGGACTGTTTTGGCTTTACGGAGGAAGAGGTGTTCCAGGCCCTGAAGGAATATGGACTGGAAGAAATGAAAGAAAAGGTGAAAGACTGGTACGACGGCTTCTGTTTTGGAAATCAGAGAGCTGTTTACAATCCCTGGTCGATTATCAATTATCTGGATAAAAGGAAACTGCAGCCGTATTGGGCCAACACAAGCTCCAACAGTCTGGTCGGTCAGCTTCTGAAAAAGGGAAGCAGTGAGCTGAAGCAGGATTTTGAACAGCTGTTGACGGGGAAACCGATTGTGCGTTTTTTGGATGAGCAGGTAGTATATCAGCAGCTGGAACAGACAGAGAGCGCGGTCTGGAGTCTGCTGCTTGCAGGCGGATATCTGCGGGCGGAGTCCTGTGTGATTGATGAGGATACCGGGAATGGAAAGTATGAGCTGCTGCTGACAAACAAAGAAGTTCAGCTTCTGATGAAAAACCTGATCCGCGAGTGGTTCTCAGAGTGCAGCGCACAGTACAATGCGTTTGTTCAGGCGATGCTGCGCCGTGATCTTGAGAGTATGAATGTGTACATGAACCGGGTGGCGCTGACTGTGTTCAGTTATTTTGATACAGGGAACGGACCTTCGGAGGAGGCGCCGGAACGGTTTTATCGCGGCTTTGTGCTGGGGCTTTCTGTGGAACTGGGAGGGAGGTATTACATTACTTCAAACCGGGAGAGTGGTTTTGGACGGTATGATGTGATGTTTGAGCCGAGGAACCATGAGGATGTGGGGATGATTCTGGAATTTAAGGTGCGCGACGCAAAAAAGGAAGACTCTCTGGAGGCGACCGTGCAGGAGGCGCTGGCTCAGATTGAGCGGAAGCAGTATGACAGGGTTCTGCTGGATCGGGGTATTCCGGAATGCAGGATCTATAAATACGGATTTGCTTTTGAAGGGAAGAAAGTGCTGATCGGACAGCAGGACAAGGATTCAAAGTGATGTTATAAGTCATAAAAAAATCACCCTCTGAACTTTGGAAAGTTCGGGGGAGTTTGACTGCATCTTTGAGTGAACTGACAGATTATTCGTTTAGTGTTAATATGAAGAATTCGTAAATGGGATTGGGAGAAATATCCCGTGACGATCCAGTGATTTTAAAAACCCTGAATCCTGTACATCCACACGCAAAGTGGGAATCTCATCAAGATGGAGGGGGATCCCCACTTTGTTCTATCACAGGAAATTTTGTCCGGTGACACAAAAGCGCTTCGTGCAAGATGCGTAGCTCGCAGAAAGGAAACAGTTGCTTCGCAGCCTGCTCGCGCGTAAAAAATGCCTTCCAGCTTAACCTTCATATCCGATCATCAGTCCGCCCCGCTCTGCGTAAAAGCTGCACAGCGCCCCGCAGGGGATAATCTTTATATCGGCGTCCGGGTAACTGTCCCGGATCCGGTTGGAGAGCGCCTGAGCGATTCCGGGATTGAGGCAGTGCGCCATCCGGACTTTGCCGCCATGGTAGCCGTGATTTAACATTTCCTTCCAGGTTTTGGTCACGGCCGAAGACTCGCCACGGCATTTGTGGAGCTGCTGCAGAGTGCCCTCATCGCTGGCTTTGCCGACGATCCGGATCCCCAGCACGCCGGCGATCTTTGCGGCAGCCGGACTGACGCGGCCGTTTCTGGCCAGATTGTCCAGATGCTCCAGACAGAACAAAAGATGGCTGTGTTTGCAGTATTCTTCTATGGAGGCGCACATTTTTTCAAAAGACAGTCCGGCCTGTACGACTTCCGCCATCTTTTCTACGATCAGTTCCAGTTCCGGGCCGGCGGATAAGGAATCTACAATCAATACTTTTGCGTTGGGATGTTCGGCCAGATATGCGTCTCTCGCCTGTACGGCGGATGCGTAGCTGCCGGAGAGGCCGCTGGTGATGGCAACGCCCAGTACCACGTCGGCGTCTTCAAAAGCATCCAGCCAGTCCTGAATGTTGGGACAGGAAGTGCTGGAACGTCCCTTGTATCCATGCAGATACGTGACCATCTCTTCAATATTCGTCTCTTTTATATCGGTATATTCCCTTTCAGAAGTTACGATCTTCAGCGGAACACTGGTAAAATTTATTCCATCTTTCTCATAAATATTGGCAGATGAATCCGCCACGATCTTGTATTTCATATCCGGACCTCGCTTTTTAGAATAATATAATGTAGTTTTTAAAACTACTAACTGGAGTTTATTATACTTTTTCTGTCGGGCGATGTCAAGAATTAATATGAGAATTCCGCCTTATCTTGACGCGAAATACATCATACTATATACTACAAATACAGAAGATTAGTTTTGGCGGCAATGGCTGGTTCACTTGAGGAGGCAGATTGTTTATGAAGAAAAAACTTCCAATTGGGATTGAAAGATTCGAAGAACTTTCACAGGAAGGCTTCTATTATGTGGACAAGACCCTGTTTATCAGGGAACTTTTGCGCAGCAGGGGGAAGGTAAATCTGTTTACCCGTCCCCGGCGCTTTGGAAAATCGCTGAATATTGACATGCTGAACTGTTTTTTTGATATAAGAAAAGACAGCAGATCATTGTTTGAAGGTCTGGCAATCTCGGCGGAGAAAGAACTCTGTGAAAACTGGATGAATCGGTATCCAACGATATTTATTACGTTAAAGAATATTTCCAGTTTGTCTTTTGCGGATGCGTATGAGGGGCTGGTTTACGTAATCTCTCAGTTATATGATGATCATCGCTATCTTTTGGAAAAAGATATGTCTGAGACAGACAGGGAGATGTTTCATCGTATATTGTTCCGGAATCCGAGCAAAACAGAACTTTGCAATTCCCTGTTTTTGCTTACAAAGCTGTTGGAGCAGTATTATGGAGCAGGTGTGATACTGTTTGTCGATGAGTACGATGTTCCGATGTCCAGGGGTGCTGCCAATGGTTATTACAGAGAGATAGCGGATGTGACAGGCCTGCTCCTTGGCGCTGCGCTCAAGACAAACTCCTGTCTGAAATTTGCGGTTCTCACAGGCTGCCTTCGTATAGCGAAGGAGAGTATTTTTACCGGCCTCAACAACTTGTATGTGGATTCAATTTCGGACAGCCGTTTTGACGAATACTTTGGCTTTACCGATTCTGAGATAGACAGGCTCCTTGAAGATACCGGTCTGACGCAGGCAAAGGATTCCATAAGGGAATGGTATGACGGTTATCGTTTTGGAGAAGCTGAGGTTTACTGTCCCTGGGATGTGGTTAATTATATTTCTCAGCTGCAGTATAATCCGGAGGCAAGACCGAAAAATTTCTGGGCCAATACAAGCGGCAATGATATAATCCGCCAGTTCCTCACAAAAAATAACGCCGGGATTAAAGAGCAGCTTTCAGTTCTTCTGCGCGGCGGAACAATAAAGACACAGGTCAATGAGAATCTGACTTATGAAGATCTGACAGGTACAGAGCATAACTTCTGGAGTGTTTTGTACCTGACGGGTTATCTCACGCCTGTGCGTGTGGATGCGGCGGCAGATGAAGCGGAGCTTAAAATTCCCAATAAAGAGGTCAGGCTGATTTTTGAAAACAGTGTTGCTCTGTGGTTCTCAGGAGATGTCGTGCCGACTGCGTTAAGCGAGATAAGCACTCTGCTGTGGAATTGTGACGAAGAAGGACTGAGTAAAGTCTTTTCAAGGCTGTTGTTCAAGACAATCAGCTATTATGATTACAGTGAATCCTTTTATCATGCTTTTCTTGCGGGTATCTTTGCGGTTTCTCCGTATGAGGTGAAATCCAACCGGGAAAACGGCACGGGAAGGACAGATATAACCGTTGTGGATGCAGATAACGCAAGGGCGGCCGTTTTTGAATTTAAGGCGGCCGGAAGTTCAGAGGGACTGGAAAGCAAATGTGAGGAGGCTTTAAAACAGATTGCGGACAGGCAGTATGCCGAAGAACTTCAGGAAGACAGCTATCTTGATGTTATATGCTGCGGAACAGCGTTTTATAAGAAAAAATGTATGGTAAAGATAAGAAAGTGCTGATCGGGGATGAAAAGAGTTTTTGAATCGGTGCTGTACGTCAGTGACGCGCGTTTCGCACCGGTTCTGAGTGTCGGCGGCACTCGTTCAGAACCGGCCGGAACGAAGTGAAGACCCGAAACGGAGCGGGGAGCGCAGGGATTCGGAATCGAAGATGTCTGTCGGCGCAGATTCGAATCCCGTGCGCAGGACTCGCGAGCCCGCTACGCTCTAAACCGCCGGATCCGGTCGGCATACCCCCGGAATCTCCACAAGAACACGATCATGCGGAAAATCCAGTCGATATACATCGCGTACCAGATATACAGAATGCTGCGATGCATGTATTTGACGAACAGGTACGCCAGGGACACGCGGAAGACCCACATGGAAAAAATGGCGATGAAGGTTGTGAATTTCACGTCGTTTGCGGCCCGCAGCGCGTACGGCAGCAGGAACGCGAGCGGCCAGATGATCATGGCGATGCAGTGCGAGAGCACCAGTCCGCTGGCGATCCGGGCCGATTCGCCGGAAAGGTTGTACAGGGTGATCCACAGGCCGCGTCCGATTCCGAGAACGGGAGCCAGCACGGCCAGGAAGGCGTAGTTTATAAAAATCAGTTTCCAGGCATAACGTTTAGCCTGCTCCGGCTCGCTGGCGCCGACGCATCTGCCGACGACCGTCGTCATTCCAAGTCCCATCGCGTTGCCCGGCAGATAGAGGAAGGTCACAAGGTTGAAGGCGACTGCGTAGCCGGCGATGGAAGCCGTTCCCAGTGTGGAGACGAGACTCTGGAGCGTCAGTTTGCCCATCTGGAACATACTGCTCTCGATACCGCTCGGGACACCTATGTACAGGATCTTTCTGATCAGGCCGGGCTGCGGCTTCAGCTCTGAGATGTGGCTGACGCGGATGTCATTCTGCGGTTTCTGGAGGAGCCAGAGGATCAGAAGAGCGGCGACCATTCGGGAGATCAGAGTGGGGATCGCCACGCCGGCGACGTTCATTTTCAGTCCGTAGATACAGATCGCGTTTCCGACGATGTTCAGGCCGTTCATAAGCAGGGAAACCTTCATGGAAATCCGGGAGTTTCCCATGGCGCGGAACAGGGCCGCGCCCGAATTGTACAGCGCAAGGAACGGGAAGGAGAGCGATGTGATCATCAGGTACAGGCGCGCGCTGTTCATGACCGCGTCCTCGACCTGACCGAAGATTCCCGCGAGCAGGTGGCGTCCGCCGATCAGGCAAAGCAGGACAATCGCAAGCGCGCCTCCCAGAGTGATCAGGATGAGCTGCCCGGCCGACTGACGGGCTTCTTTCATGCACTTCATCCCGATGAACTGGGAGCAGACGACGGTACCTCCTGTCGTCAGGGCCGCCAGAAACTGGATCAGCAGCTGGTTCAGCGAGTCCACAAGCGATACGCCGGAGACGGCCGCCTCCCCGAGCGAGGCCACCATGACGACGTCAACCATGCCGACCAGCACGTTTAACAGCTGCTCGACGACGAGCGGCCATAAAAGGTTATAAAGTTCAGAATTACTGAATAATGGTTTTGCTGATGGTTCGGATGAAGATCCGGACGATGAGTTTGACAATGACTTCGATAATGACTTTGGAAACAGTTTCATTCTTTGAGAACGCCTCCTCTGATGTTTTACGGTATGCGCAGAGTCTGTTTACAGTATAAATAACTTTCCAATTCTTCGTATTGTTTCAGTGACGAAAACTGCCTGCGACAGCATGTCATACTATAGCATAAATTTTGATTGAGAAAAAGAGGAATTTTGACGTAAACAGTATTAACATAGCAGGGCGTTGTGTGATAAAATTGTTATACAGTAAAATCATGACAGAACATTAAAGAGGAAATAATCTGCAAATTTTCTTTTGCAGTTTTGTCAGGCATTGCAGAACATTTCATAGAAGGAGGATATTTTATGCGCTACGAAATAAAAGGCGATACGCTGCCGGTAGTGATCTGCTATCTGGACAGCGGGGAACAGGTAATCACAGAGCGGGGCTCCATGAGCTGGATGTCCCCCAACATGAAAATGGAAACGAGTTCCAATGGAGGGATTGGAAAGGCATTTGGAAGAATGTTTTCCGGAGAAGCGCTTTTTCAGAATATTTATACGGCTCAGGGAGGGCAGGGGATGATTGCGTTTGCCTCAAGCTTTCCGGGACAGATTATTCCTTATGAAATCGGTCCGGGCAGGGAACTGGTGGTCCAGAAGTCAGGCTTTCTTGCCTCGGAGACAGGCGTGAATCTGTCTGTTTTTTTCCAGAAGAAATTTGGATCCGGGCTGTTTGGCGGTGAGGGATTTATTATGCAGAAGCTGACCGGACGCGGAACGGCGTTTCTGGAGTTTGACGGCCATATTGTGGAGTATGATCTGCACGCAGGAGAGCAGATCATTGTAGATACAGGCTATCTGGCCGCGGTGGAATCCACCTGCTCAATTGATATTCAGTCGGTGCCAGGACTTAAAAATAAGGTATTCGGAGGAGAGGGTCTGTTTAATACGGTTGTGACTGGTCCCGGCCATGTCTGGCTGCAGACTATGCCGGTTGCTCAGGTGGCGGGCGTGATCTCCAGATTCCTTCCGACAAAATCATCCTGAAAAAGAGACAGGAAAGTTTTAAAATCAGGTTGCCAACTTTCAGAACCTCATCTATAATAAAAAACTATCCAAATAACGGCCGGATGTTCTGCCCCTGCGATACTCACGAAAGTCCGGTACAGCCGGTTCTATGCAGCCGGCAGGACAGAAAGGGAAGAACGTCGGGCTTCACATCAACACATACAGGATGGAGGATAGTTCATGGACAGAGAAATGGTCATTGTTCTGGATTTTGGCGGTCAGTACAATCAGCTGATTGCAAGACGTGTCAGAGAATGCAATGTTTACTGTGAGATTTATTCCTACAAAACAGATTTTGAGAAAATCAAAGCGTTGAATCCCAGAGGGATCATTTTCACCGGCGGGCCGAACAGCTGCTATGAGGAAGGAGCGCCGACTTACACGAAAGAGATATTTGAACTTGGGGTTCCCGTTCTGGGAATCTGTTATGGTTCCCAGCTTATGATGCACCTGCTTGGCGGGAAAGTGGAGAAAGCGCCGGTGCGCGAATACGGAAAGATCGAAGTGACGGTGGACTGCGCGTCTCCCCTGTTTGAGCATGTGTCAGAGACGACCATCTGCTGGATGAGCCATAACGATTACATATCCGCGGCTGCGCCGGGGTTCCGTGCGGTCGCGCATACGCCGGACTGTCCTTTTGCAGCATTGGAAAATGCAGAGAAGAAGCTTTATGCCACGCAGTTTCATCCGGAAGTTCTGCACACGCAGGAAGGGCAGAAAATGCTGTCAAATTTTGTACGTAAGATCTGCGGCTGTGCAGGCGACTGGCGCATGGATTCTTTCGTGGAAGAGTCGATCCGCTCCATCCGCGAGAAAGTAGGAAGCGGCAAGGTGCTCTGTGCGCTTTCCGGCGGCGTTGACTCGTCTGTCGCGGCGGTCATGCTTGCGAAGGCAGTCGGCGATCAGCTTACCTGTGTTTTTGTTGACCATGGCCTCCTGCGCAAGAACGAAGGCGACGAGGTGGAAGCGGTTTTTGGCCCGGACGGCCCCTATGATCTGCATTTTATCCGCGTCAACGCGCAGGAGCGTTTCTATGAGAAACTCCGCGGCGTCGAAGACCCGGAGAAGAAGCGAAAGATCATCGGAGAAGAATTTATCCGCGTGTTCGAGGATGAGGCAAAGAAAATCGGCGCGGTCGATTTCTTTGTGCAGGGAACCATTTACCCGGATGTGGTTGAGAGCGGCGACGGCGGGGAATCCACCACCATCAAATCACACCATAATGTCGGTGGACTGCCCGAACATGTAGATTTCAAGGAGATTATCGAGCCGCTGCGGAACCTGTTTAAAGACGAAGTCCGCAAGGCCGGGCTTGAGCTGGGAATTCCGGATTATCTTGTTTTCCGTCAGCCGTTCCCCGGTCCGGGACTTGGCATCCGCATCGTCGGGGAGATTACAGCCGAGAAAGTGGCGATGGTGCAGGACGCGGACGCTATCTGGCGCGAGGAGATCGCGAAAGCCGGTTGGGACACAAAAGTGAATCAGTACTTTGCGGCTCTGACCAACATGCGTTCCGTCGGAGTTATGGGTGATGAGAGGACTTACGATTATGCGATCGCGCTGCGTGCGGTCACAACGACAGATTTCATGACTGCTGAGAGCGCTCATATCCCCTGGGAGGTGATCGAGAAGACGACCAGCAGGATTGTAAATGAGGTGAAACACGTAAACCGCGTACTGTATGACTGCACCGGGAAGCCGCCGGCCACAATAGAATTCGAATAACTGAAAATCTGATTTTTGGAAAAAGTTTAGCTGAGGGAAATTGGCAGTTGCTTTTTTACGGGATATGCGTTATACTGAATAAATAAGAGCTCTGGAAGCCGTTTTATGTCTTACGGCCGGGTTTTTATGGAAATTTTAAAATTTAATTAAGAAAAGTTCTTCGGGGCAACGTGAAAATCGTGACCGGCGGTATAGTCCGCGACCCGCTTCGGCGGCTGATCTGGTGACTCTGGCAGGATGCAGATATGACATCCGGGTCTGGAGAATTCCGGAACCGACAGTATAGTCTGGATGAGAGAAGAAAGCAAAGTTTTGTGTGAAATTTAAGCTGCTGCGAAGAGCTGCCGGACAGGCGGATATCTTCCGGCAGTTTTTTAGTGTGAAAGCCCCGGACGGTATGAGCAATACAGTGACACGAACGAATGTGAGTGACACGGTGCCGCGTGTCAGTGACACGCGTTTGACACCGGTTCTGAGCGCCAGTGGCGCTCGTTTAGAACCGACCGAAACGGAGTGCAGACCCGAAACGAAGTGTAGATTGCGAATACCGGCGGCGATGACGAGGTGCTGAACGTCCAGTGGACGTTCGTTTAGCACCGACCGAAGCGGAGCGGAGACCGCTGAAAGCACGGAGTCATCGGCTTTCATTCATGGTGTTGCCCGCAGCGCGGGCATGGATGTTACTGTGAAAACAGCTGTTCGAACAAAATTTTACAACGATTCAGGAGGGCTTTTCGGAGAAAAGGAGATGGAAACATGAGTAATTTGTTGAAGACGGCGGGGGATAATATTCAATTTGTGCTGGTGTGCGCAGTTGTCATCGCCGTGCTGGTGCTGGTATCGAAGACGGTGGAACGCTTATGGCTGAAAGACAGTGTTGCCGATATGGGAAGTACGAAGTATATTACGATCTGCGCGATGCTGGGAGCGCTTGCCACGGTGCTGCACATCTTTGATTTTCCGGTAGCCTTCCTTGCGCCGGGATTTTACAAGCTGGACTTCAGCGAGATTCCGGTCATGATCGGCGCCTTTCTTCTCGGGCCGGTCGGCGGCGTTGTCATTGAGCTGGTCAAGATTCTTCTGAAGCTGGTGATCAAGGGTACATCGACTGCGTTTGTCGGTGATCTTGCGAATTTTATCGTCGGATGTTCGTTTGTGGTTCCTGCCTCAATTATCTATCATCTGAAAAAGACGCGCAAAACAGCAGTAATCTCGCTGATTACAGGAACGCTGGTCATGAGCGTGTTCGGGAGCGCGTTCAACGCGATCTATCTGATTCCGGCTTTTGCGGCTCTGTACGGCATGCCAATCGATGCGATCATCGGCATGGGTTCCGCAATCAATCCGGCAATCACAAGTGTCTGGACCCTTGCGATCTTTGCGGTCGCTCCGCTGAATCTGTTAAAAGGTGTATTGATTTCTGTCCCGACTATGGTATTATATAAAAGAATCAGTAAGGTACTGCATAATGCCGCCGGGGAGAATTACAAGGCAAGCAATAAAAGGCAGCCGCAGATGTAAAGCGGCGTCGAGTGGTGCTGCAGAATAGCTGATATTCTGCGGCATCTTTTGTGTTTATGCGCAGGCCCGCATATGGAAATCAGCTGCTGGCGCAGCAAGCGGGCCGCGCGGCGAGCAGGAGGGAAAACCGCCGCTTGCTCGATCAGGCCCAGGCATGGAAACCAGCTGCTGACGCAGCACTGGGGCCGCGCGGCGAGCAGGAACAGGCAGTACAGAATGGAGCGGAACATGGAAAAAATAAAAAATATCAGCAAAGTGACGGACAATCCGTTTGTGAATCTGTATAATCTCGATGTGGTAAACCGCAAGGGGAAGAATTTCACGTACTATCTGGCTTCGCGGGCGAAAAGTGCGGAGAAGCTCGAGCTGCGGACAGGGCAGCAGAAGGTTAACGGTGTGATCATTTACAGTCTGTACGGGGAGAAAAGAGACCGTGTGGTGCTGGTTCGCCAGTACCGCTATACGATTGACAATTATATTTACGAATTTCCGGCAGGGCTGATTGAGGAAGGTGAGGATTTTCACGAGACGGCGGTTCGCGAGCTTCGTGAGGAGACGGGACTCATCCTGCATCCCATCAAGGCGGATCCGATGTATGAGCGGCCGTATTACACAACGATCGGCATGACTGACGAGTGCTGCGGGACAGTGTACGGGTACGCGGACGGAGAGATCAGCAGGGATATGCTGGAAGATACCGAGGATATCGAGGTTGTGCTTGCGGATAAGGAGGAAGTCCGCAGAATTCTCCGGGAGGAGCGTGTAGCGGTCGTCTGCGCCTACATGCTGATGCATTTTCTGCACGACGAAGAACCATTTGCTTTTTTGCGGGAAAAGAGGTAAAATGTCAAAACCGGAGATTTGAACAGAGAATCCGGAGAAAGACAAGCTGAAGGATTTGGACAAAGCGTCCGAAAATCCAAAATGGAACCAGAGCAGGGATCAGCGGCAAAAGTCCGGGGAGAAAAGAAGATGGAAATGCCCCGGAAAGAAAGGAGAAGGCCGGATGAAAGCAGAATTTGAGATAAAGATAACGACAGGATCGATGTACCGCTTTCTGATGTACCACACGTATCATGAACTGTCCGGGATATTCAGCATTATCGCAGGAGCGGTGCTTCTGGCGCTGTATATCTGGGCGCGGAGAGGCAATGGGGTAAATTCATGGATTTATCTGGCTTTTTCAATCCTGTTTTTTGTGTATCTGCCGTGGACGCTGTATACCCGCGCTGCCAGGCAGGCCAGGCTGAACCCCGTATTTAAAAAGCCGCTCGGTTATTTTGTGTCAGATGAGGGAATTATTGTGACACAGGGGAAGGAATCAAATGAGGCGAAGTGGGAGAGCGTTCTGAAAGTGCGTGAGACGGGGCAGAGTATCCTGATCTACACGAATCCCAAAAGCGCGTTTATATGGGTGAAAGCGCAGATGGGAACGCAGGAGGCGGCTGTCAGGGAACTGATTCTTGCCCATGTTGACGCGAAGAAGGTAAAACTGGCGAAGCGCAGGTGAAACGGATGCAGAATCCGGAGTCTTCACGTTGTCTTGACCGGTGTGAAATGTGCGCTGCCGGACATGTACAGATGTGTGACGGCTTATTGCCCGCGGGAATCAAAATCTGGTCAGAGGTGAACGGATAATGCAGGAGATGCTTTCGAAAAGATGCAGGGAAGAGGAAAGGAACGGTTTGTCAGAAAGAACAGAGGAAAAGACCGGGACTGCAGCGGCTGTTCTACCAGAGGGAAACTGCAGTCCTGACATGGAACAGGCAGGAGCGGCCGGGAAAATTACGCGGTACGAGACATTTTCAGAGGAGGAGACATTTCGGCTCGGAGAGAAACTTGCACGTGATGCGCAGCCGGGCCGGATATTTGCCTTAAACGGAGATCTCGGCGTTGGAAAAACTGTTTTTACGAAGGGAATGGCCGCGGGACTCGGGATTCGGGAAAATGTAAACAGTCCCACTTTCACGATCGTGCAGGTGTACGAGGGGGGAAGACTCCCGTTTTATCATTTTGACGTGTATCGGATCGGAGATATCGAGGAGATGGAGGAGATCGGATACGAAGATTATTTTTACGGCAGCGGGATCTGTCTTGTAGAGTGGGCCGGACTGATCCGGGAACTGCTTCCGGAGTATACGGTCTGGATTACGATCGAGAAGGATCCGGAGAAAGGTTTCGACTACAGAAGAATTCTTGTGGAGCAGCAGTAGATTTTTATGTTTTGTGCCGCAAAGCAGTACTGGATTTAAAAGTCTGCGGACTGCTCCATATTTTTGCGGTACTGACAGGAGGCCGATTTATGAAGATACTTGCGCTTGACAGCTCGGGGCTGGTGGCGTCCGTGGCGGTAGCCGAGGATGATACGCTGCTTGCTGAGTATACGGTGAATTATAAAAAGACACATTCACAGACCCTGCTTCCCATGCTGGATGAGATCGCGCGGATGATCGAGCTGGATCTGAATACAATTGACGCAATTGCCGTGGCCGGTGGTCCCGGCTCTTTTACGGGGCTGCGCATCGGGGCGGCGACGGCCAAGGGACTGGGACTTGCGCTCGGCAAGCCTCTGATCAAGGTTCCGACAGTGGACGGACTGGCCTACAATTTCTATGGCTCGAACCGGATCATCTGCCCGATGATGGATGCGAGAAGAAATCAGGTTTACACGGGAATTTATACTTTCATGAATGGAGATTTTCAGATAATTGAACCGCAGATGGCGGCGGCGGTCGCGGAGATTGCGGGGAAGCTGAACGCGCTGGGGCGCGAGGTGATTTTTCTGGGAGACGGAGTTCCTGTTTACCGGGAAATGCTGAAGGAGCTGGTGACTGTTCCGTATCAGTTTGCGCCCGCGCATCTGAACCGGCAGAGGGCATCCGCGATTGCGGCGCTCGCAATGGAATATGCGCGTGCCGGAAAGTTTGAGACGGCGGAGGAACACCGGCCGGAATATCTGCGCATGTCGCAGGCGGAGCGTGAACGTGCCGCCAGGCGGCAGGCTGCCGGACAGTGAGATACAGGACATGCCAGCATGTCTGTCAGCGAACGCCGCAGTCAGCCATGCATGGAATGAAGTGTTGTTATGTTCACGACCTGCAAGGGAATGAACGGTAAACGGGACTGGAGATTTCGGAAAGGATCCGGAGCATATGGAAATTATAATAGAAAAAATGGGGATGAGCGATGTCCCTCGGGTGACGGAGCTGGAACGGCAGATCTTCAGCATGCCCTGGAGTGCGCAGTCTTTTGAAACTTCTCTGCGTTCGAAGGACGTCCTGTATCTGACCGCGAAAGCAGATGGAGCACTGGCAGGATACTGTGGTTTTTTTCAGTCGTTCGATGAGGCGGACATCATGAATGTCGCGGTGCGTGAAAAGTTTCGGGGGCAGGGAATCGCGTACCGGATGCTCAGGGAACTGATGGAGCTTGGCCGGGACCGCGGAATCCTGCGCTATACGCTGGAAGTACGCGCAGGAAACAAAACGGCAATTCATCTTTATGAAAAACTTGGATTTAAGAGCGTCGGCATTCGAAAGGGGTTTTATGAGAAACCACGGGAAGATGCCGTGATTATGTGGACGAATGACAGAACAGGTGAGAGCGGTTATTGTTAAATTTGTCTTCCGCTTTTGTATAGAGTTTTTGGTACATTGAAAGGAGGGAAAGGATGCTGGATGTGTGTTTGCTTGGATGCGGCGGCATGATGCCGCTTCCCGGCCGCTGGCTGACCTCCCTGATGACGAGGTTTAACGGCAGCAGCCTGCTGATCGACTGCGGGGAAGGAACCCAGATTGCGATCAAAGAAAAAGGATGGAGCTTCAAGCCGATTGACACAATCTGTTTTACGCACTACCATGGGGATCATATCAGCGGGCTTCCGGGTCTTCTGCTCACGATGGGAAATGCCGAGCGGGAGGAGCCGCTGACTCTGATTGGCCCAAAGGGGCTGGAACGTGTTGTAAATGCGCTTCGCGTTATCGCGCCGGAACTTCCGTTTCCGGTGGTATTTCAGGAAATTCAGGGGCCGGAGCAGACGTTTATGCAGAAGGGATACCGGATAAAGGCGTTCCGCGTGAACCATAATGTAGTCTGTTACGGATACACAATCGAGCTTGACCGGGCGGGACGCTTTGACGTGGAGCGCGCGAAGGCGGCAGGGATTCCGGTCAGATTCTGGAACAGACTTCAGAAGGGAGAAGAGGTTGAGTACGAAGGAAAACTTTACCATCCGGAAGATGTGCTCGGCCCGCAGAGGAAAGGAATCAAGGTCACATACTGCACGGATACGCGGCCGACGGATTCCATTGTAAAGAATGCCGCGGGATCCGATCTTTTTATCTGCGAAGGAATGTACGGAGAACCGGAGAAGGCGCCGAAGGCTGTGGAGTACAGGCATATGACATTTCAGGAGGCGGCGTTTCTCGCAAAAAGGACAAAGCCGAAGGAAATGTGGCTGACGCACTACAGTCCGTCGCTTGTGCGGCCGGAACAGTATATGGATGAGATGCGAAAAATCTATCCCCATATTTATCCGGGAAAAGATGGGAAGAGCGTTGAGCTCGGTTTTGAAGAAGAATAAGAGGAGACGGGATGAACGAAAAAGACATTTTGATACTGGCGGTCGAGAGCTCATGCGATGAAACAGCCGCTGCGGTCGTCAGAAACGGACGCGAGGTATTGTCGAATATTATCTCCTCTCAGATTGAACTGCACAAGCTCTATGGGGGAGTAGTTCCTGAGATTGCCTCGCGGAAGCACATTGAGAAGATCAATCAGGTGATCCGGGAGGCGCTTGAGACTGCGGCGGTTACGCTGGATGATCTGGATGCGGTGGCCGTCACGTATGGCCCGGGTCTGGTAGGCGCGCTCCTTGTCGGGGTGGCCGAGGCCAAAGCCATCAGTTATGCAAAGAAGCTGCCTCTGGTAGGGGTTCATCACATAGAAGGTCATATATCTGCCAATTATATAGAAAATAAGGAACTGGAACCGCCGTTTCTGTGCCTGGTGGTATCCGGCGGCCATACGCATCTTGTTATGGTGAAGGATTACGGCGTCTATGAAATTCTCGGACGCACGCGGGATGACGCGGCCGGGGAGGCGTTTGATAAAGTGGCGCGGGCGATTGGTCTCGGTTATCCGGGCGGCCCGAAGATTGATAAACTCTCCGCTGAAGGGAATCCGGAAGCGATTCGTTTCCCAAAGGCGAAGATCCCGGACGCGCCGTATGATTTCAGCTTCAGTGGTCTGAAATCAGCCGTTCTGAATTATCTGAACGGGTGCAGGATGAAAGGAGAGGAGATTGTGCCTGCCGATGTGGCGGCCTCTTTCCAGAAAGCGGTTGTGGATGTACTGGTGGAGCATGCGATTCTGGCGGCGAAAGAGCTGGGGACAGACAAGCTGGCGATTGCGGGCGGCGTCGCCTCCAATGGGACACTGCGCCGCACAATGGAAAAAGCCTGTGCCAGAGAGGGGATTGCTTTTTACCATCCGTCGCCGATTCTCTGTACAGATAACGCGGCGATGATCGGCGCGGCGGCCTACTACGAATTCAGAAACGGAGTACGTCACGGCCTCGACCTGAATGCAGTGCCGAACCTGAAACTTGGGGAGAGATAGATTTTTCTGGAGTTTCTGGCTATTTGTGTGCAGGCCCGTGTAAGGAAAACAGCTGCTGACGCAGCAAACGGGCCGCGCAGCGAGCAGGAGGGAAAACAGCCTCCTGCTCGATCGGACAGGTGGGAGAAAGGAGGCGTATATGAAAACTGCGGCAATTGTACTTGCGGCCGGAAAGGGCAGCAGGATGAAGAGCGATGCCAGAAAACAGTATATGATGCTGAGGGGACAGCCGGTCGTCTGCTATTCTCTCGCTGTTTTCGAGAAATGTGAGCAAATTGATGAAATCATCCTTGTCTGCGGACGGGGGGAAGAAGCGATGTGTCGGGAGCAGATCGCGGAAAAGTATCATTATAATAAGATAAAACGGATTGTGCCTGGAGGAAAAGAGCGTTATCATTCCGTCTATGAAGGACTGAAGGCGGCCGGACCGGACTGCGGAACCGTTCTGATTCACGATGGGGCGAGGCCGCTTCTCGATGAAGCAATGGTCTGCAGACTGCTGGAAGCGGTGAAAGAGAATGGCGCATGTGTGGCCGGGATGCCAGTCAAAGACACGATCAAACGGAGCGGGGATGACGGATATGCCGCAGAAACCCTCCCGCGGGAACAGCTCTGGATGATACAGACGCCGCAGGTGTTTGATTATCCGCTGATTTTTTCTGCCCATCAGGAGCTGATAAAGCGGAATGATCTGCCGGTACAGATCACAGACGACGCGATGGTGCTGGAGTATATGACCGGGCAGAAAGTGAAGCTTGTCGAAGGCTCCTACAGAAATATAAAGATCACAACGCCGGAAGATCTGCTGATCGCAGAGGCGCTGTTGGGAGATTTATTTCATTAAAGATAAATTTTTATAAATTTTTGCACTGCGTGAAAGAGCAGTGCGAAGAATGCCGGAGGACATACAAATGAGAATGCTTCTTGCGGGAGCTGGCGCAGTAGGGGACAGTATCCTGCGTATTTTAAAAGTAAGAGATCCTGAATGTAAGTGGCTGGAATTCGTTCTTGTCTGCGATTATTCGAAAGAGCGTGCAGCCGAGGTGGCAGACCATCTGGGGGAACCGGACAGGTTTTGTCCGCATCAGCTTGATGCGACCGACACAAAAGAGACTGAAGCGCTGATCCGTGAATATCGGATCGATTTTGTGATGGACGCGGCTCCCCCTTTTGCGAGCAACATGATTTTTGACGCGGCCTACGCTGCAGGCGCGGATTATGCCAGCATGGGAACCTGGTCGGTTCCGATGGACTCTCCGGCGTACGGAATCGGTATTGAGAACAGCTATACGGAGCCGATGACAAAATATAATTTTGACCGCTGCAAGGCATGGAAGGAGAAAGGACAGATGGCGGTGATCTGCCTTGGGATTGACCCCGGTGTAGTCAACGTATTTGCGAAATACGCGGCACTGCACCTGTTTGACGTGCTTCGCGAAGTGCATGTGAAAGACGGGGGAAATCTCTGTGAACCGGAAGCGGACCCGGATACAGTCGTATTCGGATTTAATGTATGGACGGTTCTGGACGAGGTGATGAACCCGAATGTCGAGTACGATGAGGAACGCGGCGGTTTTCTCGTGGAAAAGGCATTTGCCGGGCAGGAGAAGTTTCTGATGCCGGAAGGTGTCGGAGAAAATACGCTGGTGAAAGTGGAGCATGAGGAAGTTGTGACGATGCCGCGCTATCTGAAACAGTACGGCCTGAAACGGGCTACCTTTAAAATCAGCCTTGACGAAAATCTGATCACCGCTCTGAAAGTGATTGACAAGCTTGGCCTGCGCAGCCTGCATCCGGTGGAAGTTGACGGCGTGAAAGTCATTCCGCGGGACGTGGTGGCGGCCTGTGCGCCTCAGCCGAAGGATATCGGCGACGAGATGGTTGGAAAAATGCTGGTAGGCGTGCACTGTATTGGGGAGAAGGACGGGAAAGAGAAGGAGTATTTCCTGTATCAGCCTTTTGACAATCAGGAATCGCTGCGGGACTGGGGACTGCAGGCGGTCGTCGTTCAGACAGGATTCGGCGCCGCGCTGGCTATTGAACTGATCGGGAAAGGAATCTGGAGGGAGGCAGGAGTGTACTCTCCGGAATATTTTGCACCGGAGCCGTATCTGCAGCTGATGGAGGAAAGCGGATTTGAGTATCATATTATGGAAATGTAAGAATCTGTCTGCGGAACATGAAAGCTTTTCATGTTCTGCTCTCAAATCCCAAATGGAGCGGCCGGGTGTGGGCGGCAGCCAGGAAGTCAAAAAAAATTCTTCCAAAAGTCAAAAAAAGTGTTGACAGAAAGTGAAAAGACTGGTAGAATACTGTTTGCGTTGAGCGCTGAACTGGAGAGGTAGCGAAGTGGTCATAACGCGGCGGTCTTGAAAACCGTTTGTCCGAAAGGGCGCATGGGTTCGAATCCCATCCTCTCCGCTTATTTGTCGGAGAACTGGGAATGACCTGGATCGACGAGGATCAGGGACTTTACAGCAGACCGGCAGAGAATTTGAAAGCTGAATTTTCCGGCGGCTGTCGGTTTGGCTTATACAGCAGCCCATTGCGCAAAACAGAATACAGGACAGATGCTGGTGTTACTGGCGTCTGCCACTTAAGTCAGGCATTTGGAGAAGTACCCAAGCGGCTGAAGGGGCTCCCCTGGAAAGGGAGTAGATCGTTAATAGCGGTGCGAGGGTTCAAATCCCTCCTTCTCCGTTTGCTGCAGATGATCTGGGGAAGCATGTGCTTTCCGGTTTACCTGTTTTTGAGAAGATCTGGCTGAGATCTGGGGACAGACATTCTGAACAGACGAATCTGGAACGGGAAAATCCATCAAAAAAAGCAGCAAAAAAAATTAAAAAAAGTTGTTGACAAAAAAGTCGAAAAGTGTTATTATAGCAACCGTCGCTGATGCGGAACAGCAAAACGCCGAAGCGAAGCAAAAAGAAATTTAAAAAAATGAAAAAAGGTGTTGACAAACTCCGAAAGATATGATATCCTGTCAGAGTTGCGCCGGACAAGAGAGCGGCGGACAACAC